>JBBTUM010000103.1:0-5321 GCA_038063795.1 Patescibacteria group bacterium
TGATACTGTAAGGTATCAGCGCCGTCATCATCTGCTTGCGTGAATGGAAGATTTGGCGTCGATGATGAAATATATGAACCGTTCGCGACACCAAGCGAACCGCCAAGTGAAGCAGGTGTACCAGGGATGAGGTCATACTGGACCATGAGGCTTGGCCGGAACGCTGCGGTGGATGTCTCCCGTGACGCGAACTGATGCTCAAGCTGACCCGTCACTTCATTACCGATCAGAATCATGCCATAATTCGACGATGAATCTTGAGCCCATGACTGTATGGTGGTCGTTGTCAGCTGCCAGTTGTGCTGAGACGCCACTCCGTCAGCGACGGCACCTGTGCCGCTCATGCAACCAGTACTGATAGAGACGGACCCCAGCGATTCGCTCGTACGATCAGTGCCTACCAAATCCGCGCCTTGTGTGCCCCACTGCACTTCATAGTCAGCATGCCACCATGTAGAATCAACGTTACGAAGATACGTTCCGTCCGCTGAGGTACCCTCTGTCCAATCGCGAAGAAGTTTGTACGCGTGTATCGTATTGGCAGTATCCACCGGCCACTTAAAGGAACAATACAAGCGCATCGTGGAGCTCGCGATGTATGCATTCGTCGGGATGCTCGTAAGGTCAAATTCTATGAGCGAACGGTGAATTTTATTTGCTGCGTTTGTTAAACCAACACCCAGAGGCGTCATGCCGCCCTTGTTCCATGATTCATCCCCGCCAGACGGCGTGCTCGTAGCAGTAACGCCACCTTTGTCTATCCAGTTGTCTGCCGATGATGAAACATTGACCGTTGTGGTCGCTGCAAACGCACTGTATCCGGAAAAAACCGTAAAACACAGAAAAAAAAGCCCGGCAAGCTTCAAGAAAACTATTTTTTCAATTCTCATTGTCAATAGCATAGCATTTTTCTATGAAAAAAGCAATAGAAATGAGAAAAAAACCGGGGATTTTATGATAACGCTCGTTTGCGAAAGTGTTCGCAGCGGATAGCAGCACTCAGAAAAAATAAGCCAGGTACGAACGGCTACTTTTTATTATCCAGTTTATCGATACCGATGATCTTCACCCCGAAATACACAACAAGAGCAATAACGATAAAATCTATCACGACACTGATAAGATCTCCGTATAAGATCTGCGCTGAGCCGAGCTGCACAGACGCGCCCTTCAAGCCGCCCGCGCCGCCCAGAGCGAGACCGACGATCGGATTGATAAGATCATTGACCAGCGCGGCGACAACTCTCGATACTGCGCCGCCGAGGATGAAACCGACCGCGAGCCCCACGACGCCCTGCTCTCGGATGAATTTAATGAATCCTTTCATCCTGTACCTTTTTTAATAGCTACTGCGTCCGAGATGTAAGAGGTTCACCATTGTCCACTCTTCAGGCCCTCAAGCCCACGTACTTCAATTCTCCCTCGAAGATCAGGTATAGAGATGACCGGCACGCTTTTGGTCTTGCCATAACCGCAGTCACTCGTATCCGGAATGACCGCGCCATCAAGAGCGGTCGCTGAACCCTGATTGGCATGCCAGTGCTCTTCTTTATCGCATTCCGCTCCGGTGGATCGGTGCTCCTGATGAACGGGAATGTGTTTGCCGTTATAGAGAATGACGTCAAGCATCTTTGCGACTGGCGTGACTGTTATCGATACGTTGAACGGAATAGTGTTAATAAGTTCATTTGCGGCGTTGTAGACCGTAATACTGCCATTCGCCGTGTAGTTGCCAGGACCGAACCCCTGCACGGTTCCGCAAGAATACGTAACGTTCACCTGGCTCGGCAACGCACCGCCGGGCTTATCAATGTTCAGCCAGTCGGGGATATTTCCAACAATCGCGTAGCGGACCGAGTCAGGGGTCGACTGCTGCAAATTCAACACTTGCAGATTCTGTGAGCAGGACCCGACTTCGGGAATCGTCCGGCTGATGTATACACCGTCCTGTTGCGCAACACCCGTGCCTGGCGCTACACACTGTGCGGGCTTGCCAGTGCAGATTTCAGGATCGACACAATCGGTTTTCTCCGATGCGCAGGTACCACCGTCACAAAATGCTCTACCCACCTGTGTCCCGCTGCAGCAGACCGGCTCGGTACTGCCACAATCCGCGTCAGTCGTACAAGTCCTTTCAGAATCTTTCAATTCTTGACGCAACCGATCCAAAGCCTCCTGCAGGTGGTCAATGCCGGAAAGCCCTCCTCTTTCGCCTCCTGCCTTCGCCTTTTGCAATTGACTTTCAATATTGCTGATCTGCCGCTCTATATCCGGATTATTTCCGGGGAAGACACCGGTGCACGCAGAACTGTTGAGCTGAATTTGTGTTCCGGTTCCGCCAGTCGTGATCGCCCCGATATTCATGTTGGAAGTACCGCCTGGTTCTTTGCACTTTTTTTCTATCGCGTCCAGAATCGCCAATTTCTGTTGATAGGCGCTCTCGGCACTTGCGGCTGCCGCCTCATATCGTGTTTGAGCCGCTGCTTCCGCCACCTCACGTTGCTGTTGATTCGCGGCTTTGCCTGCATCAAGCGCGGCTTTGCACGCAGCTTCCTTTTCTGGATAGAATTCCGGTTTGTGCGTCTCCTCTACGCAATCGTTGTATCTTTTCTTTGCCGCTTCACGTTCATTGAATTTCGCTTCGTTGAAACCCTTGTCCGCTGCAAAATCCGCCATGATCTCCTCGTACAGCCGACCGACCTCCTCGAATGGTTCCTTGCACGGATCCGCGGTCAGCGCCCGAGAAATACACTCGTGATACTCATTTTCCAATTGTCGATTCTGCGCCCAGTAGTCGTTGCTTGCCTTTTCCTTTGCCGCGTCGAGCGCATTCTGCGCGTCAAGTTTTCGCTGCTCCAACTCGGTCGCTATTGCTGCACGCGCCGAGGCGAGCTGCTCGCACTTCGTATTACGGACGTCGACGCCGCCGTCGGTGAACTGGGGATTAAAAACGCCGCTCATAAAGGCGGCTGCAAGGCCGATAACAGCAAGGCCTCCTACTCCGGCTGCTATCTTACCAACAGACATGTTTTTCATAGGAAGTTTGATAAGTATCTAAGTTTAATCAGTGTACAGGTTTTCTTACCATAAATAAAGAGACCGTCAATGATGTTTTCTGACACACTACCAAATGGAATGATGAAAGATATAGTCTCATACGTTTAAAAGATTTCCTTTTTTTAGCAGCTTATACCATTTCGAATAATGTCCGTAGCTTATCATATTCACCCACACACGCGTTGGCGCTCATCGAAAGATACAGGTTATGCATGGTGAAAACGTGTAGGTGTTCTGCTTATTGTACAATCAGAACGTAGCGATACATCATCACGAAGTGAGAAACGCTACCGAGGACGACAAAAACGTGAAACAATTCATGCATGCCGAATCGCGAGGAAAGCCGCACGAATCGCTCGAGCGCAAAGAACCCAGTGCCGAGTGTGTAAAAAATCCCACCAATAAAAAGCCACCACAGTGCAGCCGTTGAGAGTGCGGCAGAGAGCGGGCCTATCGCGATGATAATCAACCAGCCCATGAGTAAATAGTAAACGGCTGGAACCCACCCTTTGAAGAGCGGCGTCGCGAGCCGGAGGGCAATGCTCGTGATTGCCATAAACCAAATGACTCCAAAGAGTGCCCACCCCCATCCCCCACGCAACGGGATGAGTGTAACGGGAGTGTAGGTCCCGGCGATCAAAACCGATATCATGGCGTAATCGAGAGACTGGTATCTCTTATGGTATCCGCGCAAGGCGTTTACAAAGTGATATAAAAAACTAACGGCATACAACGTGACCAGACTTGCGCCGTAGACCGAAAATCCGACAACATGCCACGGGGTCTGGTACAATGCAGAAAGCACGATAAGAACGACCATGCCTGCAATCGCAACGACTCCTGCCGCGCCATGCGTAAAACTGCTTACAAATTCCTGCTGCCTTGTTCGAGCCATAGAGCTATCATGATACTCTTAACTGAAAAAAAAATACCTATAGAGGTGCTGGCAGGGCATCGTGGAGGATGTTAGAATTATTTTACAGCGGCAAACCCAGTACGTCTACAGGATATTTCTTAAATTCAGCGAACATTTCATAACAGGCTCAGGCCGTTAATGAGCAGGCGCATGCTATCAGAACGGAAATCATAAATTGTGGTCCTATACAGATAGGATTTTGACCGTCGCTCCTATCTCTCTACCGTCAGAGTAATAATTATGGCCTAGCAATTGCTCCCAGCGACAAATCCTGTGGTCCAGCAGAGTTGTAAGCTATAGCCGCCAGAGGGCCGATCAATATTCAGAACATCGCCGATGAGATACAGATTCGGCACGAGTCGCGACTGCATTGTTTTGAAATGTACTTCTTCGAGAGCAAGGCCACCAGATGAGACAACTGCTTTATCTGCGCCAAGTAGATTTTTTACATGGAGCGGTAGTGCCTTCATAAGCGCGACTATCGTTCTCCGATCTTCACTTCGTACGCTGTGATTCGGCGTGTCACCATTGACCTCAGAAAGCTCGAGCAGCGCAGGGACCAGTGCCGAAGGCATGAGTATGCGAAGCGTATTTTTTAATTTTTTATTGCTATCTGCGACCAGTAGTTTTTGAAGTTCGCCTTTTAATGCACCGTGATCAAGTTTTGGAAATAGATCGAGCGCTACGACAACGTCGCCATATTTCAGCAATTCGCCGATTTCTTTACTCATATTCAGTACGGTGGGCCCACTGATGCCAAAGTGCGTAAAAAGAAGTTTGCCTGTGTGGACTTCTTGCTTCTCATTATTTTGAAAAGTAGTTAACTTGATATCTTGCAGCGTTACTCCGCCCAATTTTTTCGCCCATGCGTCAGTCAGTGCGACAGGTACAAGCGCGAAGTTATTATCAACTATCGTGTGCCCTAATGCTTTCAGCCACAGAAACCCTTCTCCGTTTGAGCCGGTTTCAGGTCGTGAGCTGCCACCGGTCGCAAGTATGCATGACCGTGCGCGTAGCTCTCGCCCTGCATTGAGCTTGATAGTGATATGCTGAGAATCTACCTCACGAGTGACACCAGTAACCGCAGAGCCGGTTCGTATCTCGACTCCGCCGTCTTTCATATAACCCACTAACACATCCAGGACTGATTGCGCCTTATTTGAATCTGGGAAAACTCTTCCTTCAGCTTCGACTTTCGTCGCCATTCCACGCTGATTGAAAAACGTGAGCGTATCCTCAACGCTAAATTGCGAAAAGGCAGAAAAGAGAAATTTATCATTGCCCTCATACTTCGCCAGCATGGTCCGCACCTCGGTTCGATTGTTCGTTAGATTACAACGCCCACCTC
>JBBTUM010000104.1:0-5036 GCA_038063795.1 Patescibacteria group bacterium
TTTCGCTCGAGGATGTGTTCTCTCACGATGAGCTCTCGGAGTGGCGGGAACGGAACGAAAAACTCCTTCGCGATTCGATCAAGGGATATTATTGCGAGCTCAAATTCGACGGGCTGTCGGTCGTCCTTACCTACGAGAATGGCCTTCTGAAGCAGGGAGCGACACGCGGCGATGGCCGGCTCGGCGAAGACGTCACTCAGAACCTGAGAACCATCGAGAGCGTGCCGCTGCGGTTGAATATGGATACGTTCAAGGGGGTGCCGCGTGTCATACAGGTCAGGGGAGAGGTCGTCATGACCAAGAGGGAGTTCGAAGTTTTGAACAAGAGAAGAGAGAAGCGAGGAGAGTCGCTCTACGCGAACCCGCGGAACGTCGCGGCCGGTTCCATCCGGCAGCTTGATCCGAAAGTCACCGCGGAGCGGAGACTGACCTTCTTCGTCTTCGAGCTCTGGACCGATATGGGCCAGAAGACGCACGCGGAGGCCCATGAGATCGCGCAGAGGCTGGGTTTCAAGACGAGCCCGTACAATGAGACCGCCAAGAACTTGGGAGGAGTGATGGAGTATCTTAAGAAATGGGACAAGAAACGCGAGCAACTCCCCTACAATACCGACGGCGTTGTCGTCGTCGTGAATGATATTCCCCAAGAACGGAAGCTCGGGAGCGTCGGCAAGACCGATCGGTGGATGGCCGCCTACAAGTTCGCTGCGGAGCAGGGGACGACGAGGGTCAAGGACATCATCGTGCAGGTCGGACGCACAGGCGCGCTCACGCCCGTCGCCATACTTGATCCGGTACAGCTTGCCGGGACGACCGTCTCACGGGCGACGCTGCACAATGAGGACGAGATCGAGCGGCTCGATATCCGCGTCGGCGATACGGTCATTGTCCAAAAAGCGGGCGACATCATCCCCGATGTCGTCGAGGTCTTGAAGCGTCTCCGTACCGGTAAAGAGAAGAAATTCGTTTTTCCGAAGAAATGTCCGCAATGCGGCTCACCTGTCTCACGGCCGGAAGGCGAAGTGGCGCACTATTGCACGAATAAAAGCTGTTTTGCTCAGGAGCTTGCCGGCCTCATCCACTTCGTGAGCCGCAAGGGGTTCGATATCGAGGGCCTCGGCGACAAGATCGTCGAGCAGCTGATGACGGCGGGGCTCATTCGGGACGCTGCCGACCTCTTTACTTTGAAGGAAACTGACGTGAAACCGCTGGAACGTTTTGCTGAGAAGTCGGCCGAGAACCTGATCGTTGCCATACAAGGAGCGAGGAACGTCCCTCTGGCGAAATACATCTATGCGCTCGGCATCAGACATGTCGGGGAAGAGACGGCGCGAGCCCTCGCGGGGTGTTACCGATCGCTTTCGGCATTGAGTACGGCATCTCGCGAGGAGCTTGAAGCGATCGACGACGTCGGTCCGGTCGTTGCTGAAAGCATTTATCGGTGGTTTCATATTGACCGTAACATGAAATTTTTGCGGCACCTCGAGAAAGGCGGTGTTCGTGCCATCGCTCCCAAAGCAACTGTGGCATCCGGTCGGTTCAACGGAATGAGATTTGTGATCACCGGAACGCTCGCTGAATCGCGGGAGAGCATCACTGAGCGCATTCGCGCGGCGGGCGCCTTGGTTTCCGGCAGCGTTAGTGCGCGGACCGATTATGTGGTTGCAGGCGATAATCCAGGCTCGAAATACGATACCGCGCGAAAACTCGGCGTAAAGATCATCTCCGCCGAAGAACTAAAAAAAATGATAGGCGGCGCTGACCGCTTGTGAGAAGAGAGTATTTTGCTATACTTCGTCCCATGTCGTCCCAATCTATCTCAGAAGAAACTGTAAAAAAAATAGCCGCACTTGCGCGACTCGACCTGACACCTGATGGAGTGCGTACTGCAGCCGGTGACCTTGGCAAGATCCTTGACTACGTCGACCGGCTGTCGAGCGTGAAGACGGGTGGTATCGAGCCATTCCACTCGGGCGAGCGTCCGTTGACCGCGCTTCGCGAAGACCGGAGCGATTATTTCAAAGACCGTGAAGGGCTGCTCCCGAAGCCCTATTTTGAAGATGACCTGTTGGTGACCAAGGGTGTATTCACGAAGGAGAACCCATGATTCCGGCCCGCGCATCAATACGCGAACTGGCCAAAGGCCTCCGAAGCAAGCAGTTCTCGGCTGTCGAGCTGACGAAGCAGTGTCTTGACGCCGTGAAGCAAGATCCGCTGAATGCCTTTATTACGGTGAATGACGCCGCACTGGAAGAGGCGCGTCTCGCAGACCAGCGGATCGGGTCGGGAGACCCGGATCCTTTGATAGGCATTCCGCTTGCGGTGAAAGATGTCCTCATGACACGGGGTCTTCGCACCACGGCGGCTTCCCGCATGCTTGCGGATTTTATCCCCTCCTACACGGCGACGGCAGTCGAACGGCTGACGGAGCGCGGCATGGTGATACTCGGTAAGACGAATTGCGATGAGTTCGCCATGGGCTCTTCGAACGAGAATTCAGCTTTCGGTCCGGTGAAAAATCCCCACGATGCATCACGCGTGCCAGGCGGTTCCTCCGGCGGCAGCGCTGTCGCGGTCGCCGCTGGGTACGCGCCAGTGAGTCTCGGGACCGATACAGGGGGATCGGTACGACTGCCGGCGGCTCTTTGCGGCGTGATCGGGTTTCGGCCGACCTATGGCCGCATCTCGCGGTATGGACTGATCTCCATGGCATCCTCGTTTGATCAGGTCGGTATTTTCTCACGGAACGCCGAGGATTGCGCGCTGCTCCTGGAGGCGATGGCAGGCTTTGACCGACGCGACGCCACATCAAGCCGTGAGGCCGTTCTCCGGTACCGTGACGATATGCGCCAGCCGGTGCGGCTCCTCACCATTGGCATCCCGAAAGAGTATGTCGAAGATGACACCGGCATTGGGGCAGACCTTGTGCGGCGAGCGCGAGCGGAGTATGAGCAGATGCCGAACGTAAAGCTCGTGGATGTCAGTCTGCCGCATAGCAGCTACGGCCTCGCGACGTATTATATTTGCGTCTCATCGGAGATAAGCGCTAACCTTGCACGGTACGATGGCCTGCGCTACGGATATCGCGAGGAGGGAGCGGCGACGCTCGAGGAGCTGTATCGAGCGAACAGAACGAACGGGCTCGGCCAGGAGCCGAAACGTCGGATACTCCTGGGAACGTATGCGCTTTCCGCGGGTTATTTTGACAAGTATTACGCACAGGCTTCGAAAGTGCGGAGGCTCATCCTGCAGGATTTCGAAAAGGCATTTCAGCGCGTGGATCTGCTGCTCTCGCCGACATCGCCTACCCCGGCGTTTAAATTGGGAGAGCGGCTTTCCGACCCGCTCCTGATGTACCTTTCTGACCTCTACACGGTCGGCGCGAGTCTCGCAGGTTTGCCCGCAGTTTCTTACCCCGCTGGTACGGTGGACGATCTGCCGGTCGGTCTGCAGCTCACGGGTCCGGCGTGGTCGGAGGCACGACTGCTGCAGGCAATAGAGTATCTGAAGCCTATTTCATGAAGAAAGCCTTTACGCTATACTAAGAGCCATGTCGCAGGGCATACAAGAACGTATTCGAGAGTCAGTGTACGCACGGCAACGCAGGCCGTGGTATTCGCGGACGTGGGGACGGATACTCATCGTTCTCGGTGCGTTCGCGATCGTCTTTGTCGTCATCCTCGCGGTTCGCATCGTTCAGGTCTATGATCAGATCAGCGCAGGCGGGGGAGCGAGCCTAGAATTTTTGACCCAACTGAAACAGGACGCGCGCATCGACCTTCTGAACAACGGCGATGACCCGAGCTTTGGGCCTTCTGATGCCCCTATCACGATCGTGGCCTTCGAGGATTTTCAGTGTCCTTTTTGCCTTTCAGCCCAGCCGTTTATCAGGAGTCTCGAGACGAAGTATGGGGATGACGTCCGATTCATCTACAAGGATTTCCCGTTGCGGGCGATACATCCTGACGCGCAAGCGGCTGCCGAAGCCGGCCAGTGCGCCTTTGAGCAGGGAAAGTTTTGGGAGTTCCACGATCGTTTGTTCGCGAATCAAGACCGTCTTACCGAGGCTTTCTTCCGTACAGCGGCGCGTGACGTCGGCATGAACGTTGCACAGTTTAACGAGTGTTTCGCGACAGGTGTATACCGGCAGGACATCGCGAATGACGTTGAGCTGGGCAGGGTACTTGGCGTCATCGGAACCCCAACATTTTTCATTAACGGTGAATTCATCGCGCAAGGGTACGGAGACAATCTTCCGAAGCTTTTTGATGAGGCTATTGAGTTTATTCGCACCCTATGATACACTACTCGCCGTAGTGTTAATAAGTTTAACCTTAGTAAATCATTAAAAGTAATAAGTACATGCATATGTCGATTGAGAACAAGCAAAGCTATATGCTCGGAATTCTGACCGGCATTGGGGTCATTGTCATACTGGGCGGGGTTTTTATGTTCGGCCGATCCTTCGGAGTAGACGGAGCGGAAAGTACCGGCACGACCGCAGGGGCGCCCACCGCGCAGCAGCCGACGGCGCCTACTGAACCAGGCGTTGATCCGAGCAAGGTCGCCGCAGTGACCGATGACGACCATATCCTCGGGAACGTGAACGCTCCGATTACAATGATCGAGTACAGCGATTTTGAGTGTCCGTTCTGTGCGCGGTTCAAGCCGACCGTCGATCAGATACTTTCGGATTATGCAGGGAAGGTTCGAGTCGTGTATCGCCATTTCCCCCTTCGCTCGATACATCAACAGGCACAGAAGGCCGCCGAGGCATCCGAATGCGCGTCTGACCAGGGTAAATTTTGGGAAATGCATGATGCGCTCTTCAACTTGAATCTCACACAGAGCCTGTCGCTCGACAGCATGAAGAATGCCGCAGCGGAGATCGGTCTCAATACGTCCACCTTCAACACTTGTCTCGACACTGGAGCAAAGACGCAGGCTGTCGAGGAGGATTATCAGAATGGTATCGCCGCAGGTGTCCGTGGGACCCCAGGAAGCTTCATCGGCGATCAGTATGTTCCTGGCGCACT
>JBBTUM010000105.1:0-2548 GCA_038063795.1 Patescibacteria group bacterium
CGATATCGATATAACGCACCGGCATGTGGTTTTTGTCAGCCGCCATGTAGAATCGCAGGTTCACCAAGGCGTTCTGGAAGCCTTCGACCACGTCACCGAGTAAATACTTGTTGTTCACGCTGAAAGCGCTGTCGACGAGCGGATCTACGTCACGCGTCAGACGAGCCTGCGTACAGCTGACCCCAGTCTGATCGCAGATGACCGGAATGACGTACGGCGAGAAGCTCGGATCGGCAAGCGGCGTCATATCAAGAGGAAGGTTCGTCACGGTCGAGGCCTTGATCTGCCGTTTTTTGGTGAAACTCTTGCACTGATTCACGCTGTCGTACCAGAAACAGACCGGCAGATATCCTTCGGGCTCGTAGAGGCACACCGGGTCGCCCTTCGAGTCAAGGACGTCCTGCGCCGGCAGACATCGTCCGGTCGCCTTGCAGACATCCGTAGGGCTCAACAGATACCCCAGCGCATTGATGGTCCCCTGCGCACAGGAAACCGGAACCTCGCTGAAGAAATTGTCATCGACGCCGTCGCCGTCAAGGTCCCCCATCGTGAACGGCTGTCCCACGCAAAATTGATTGGAGCCCAGCGACACGAAGTCATGGGTGCCTTCGCGCACATTGTCTGCACAGAATGAGATCTTATTGAGAGCATGCAACACGCCGATCAGGGTATCGTCGTCGTTATCGTCCTTGCCTATGCAGTCGTCGGTGGTACCGCAGGTAATTCCTGTATCCCACGCCTTGACAGGACCTGTTCCGTAATGGCACGTAAACTCGCCGCTCGTATTCTCAGCGCAGTCAAGGAACTGCGGCAGCAGTGAACTGGTCGTCGTATCATACGGTATCTTACAATCATTGCCATCATGCGTCGGCGAATAGCACCTGAACTTTGCGCCAGAAGGTGCCGTTTCCTGCGCGCAAGCGTACGGCGTCACACCGTCGAGCGCAATAAATGACGCACATGGCTGAACGCCCGCAATCCCCAGGTCAAAATCAGTTGCATTACAATCATTAATATCAATATCGCCGTCTCCTACAGCGTCGACATTGCCTCTATTGTCAGTCGGCACACCGGTCAGTGGGTTGTTATCGCCATCGATATCGTCAACGACCGGGTCATCTCCGATAATGACATCACTCATGCAGCGTTTGGTCGTATTCTGCTCGGTCTCAAAGTACGGCGGACACACGGCGCAACCGCTATAGAGGTCGCTTGCTGCCGCAGGGTTATTGAAAACGGAGTTTACGCATACGCTCGAGAGCGTCTGACACGCGGTCTTCGTCGCGTCAAACACGCATACATTAGTCGCCACGTCAGCAATAGCACACTCACCACCTGCGAAGTACCCCCCGCTCGGCGATGTTGCGCCGTTCGGATCAGGCCCGCATACGTTAAAGTTGCACGCGCTGCCGGTATTCCACTGATAGATGTTGAATATCTTCTTGTATATCTCCTTGAGCCGCACGAGACCCTCGTCATAGGTCTCATTGCCTGGCCACGGCGGCGCCACGAAATCCTTGATCGATACGTCCGTCCCGGCGCTTCCACTCAGATACTGGCACGACGCAACATCGCTGCTGCACGCATACGGACTCCCTGCGCGCGGTATCACGTCAAAGACAGAGATCTCAGAGGCTTTCTTTCTTGTAAAACAGTTCGGATCGCTTGACTTCGGATCATCGCACGCGGGAGCACCGACCGTGAGATGCTGCGTTATGAAACCGAAGCCAGAAGGGACCGCGGAGCCAAAGGGCCTGTCGTTCTGACCGAGCTTGTATCCCAGGAGCGAGATGCTGTAGCCAGATCCCTGATAATCGCTCCAGAAAAGGTTCGTCATAGCGGCATTCGCTCCTCGCGCGTCGACAGCCTGAGCTAGTACCTGACATGATGTGTCCGGAAGGCCTTCGCAGTATTTCTCATCGCCTTTGCTGCAGTAGGTATCCCCGTCGTACGGATAGTAGCCGTCTCCGCCTCTTGGTTTCTCGTCGATCTCGTATTTGTTGCTGACTCCTGCATTGCAGTTCCCGCAATTGCGACTTGTTTTCGCCAGGTAGTAATCAGGATCATCGCCGTCCCCTATTTCGTTCGGCTCGAGCACATGACCTCCTGCCACAAGATTAAACTTGAACTGAGTACTGCATCTGCAGTCATACACATGCTTCTTCCGGTACTCGAAAAGGCCTACCTCGAGGCAGTAGTACGCCGGCACCTTCTCGCTGTACCCTGCGTCCCTGCGCTGGCCGTAGAGATCATAACCGGCCGGCGAGTCGTCGACCGGCAGCCACGAGAGACAGGCATTCTCATCGCGAGAACCGTTTATGTTCGCCCGATAATCCTTCTCGACGCAGAAGCCCGGCGCGTTGATGAAGCTCTCTGCACGCGCAAGGAAGAGGGCCTGGCCGCTGTCAGGGCACCGGTCAGCAGGATTGGAGACACCAAGGAGACAACTCTGATTATCGCGCCGCCCGCCCTGACAGATACACTTCGGCACGGATTCGTCCAGATCAACGTCGGTCGAATAATATTTCACGACACTGCCGGCCTGCGT
>JBBTUM010000106.1:0-2625 GCA_038063795.1 Patescibacteria group bacterium
TCCTCATGAGCCCGAAAGTCTGGGAGGCGTCCGGGCATCTCGAGAATTTCTCTGCCCCTCTCGTTGACTGCACCTCGTGCAAGCGCCGTTTCCGAGCAGATCACCTGCTCGTTACGAAGGGTATCAAAACCGATATCGGAACCATGAAGGAACCGCCGAAGGATGCTTCGACATGCCCGGAGTGCGGCGGTAAGCTGACGCAGGAGCGCAAGTTCAACCTGATGTTCAAGACGTTCGTCGGTCCTGTCGAGGACGCGACTTCGACGGCGTATCTCCGGCCTGAAACAGCGCAGGCGATTTTCGTCGATTTCAACAGCGTCGTCGATTCGATGCGTGTCGGGTTCCCGTTCGGCATCGCGCAGATCGGCAAGGCGTTCCGGAACGAGATCACGCCGGGGAACTTCATCTTCCGCACGCGCGAGTTCGAGCAGATGGAGATCGAGTACTTCATCCGTGAGCAGGAGTGGAAGAAACAGTTTGATCTGTGGCTCGACGATATTCAGGAGTGGATCACGTCGCTCGGCATCGGCCGGAAGGACTATGAACTTCGTGAGCACAAGAAGGACGAGCTTGCTCATTATTCAAAGAGGACGGTCGATATCGAATACCATTTTCCGTTCGGCACGGAGGAGCTGCATGGCCTTGCCTATCGCACCGACTTTGACCTGCGTCAGCATACCGACAAGAGCGGCCAACGCATCACGTATACTGACCCGGTGACGCATGAGCAGTTCATTCCGCACGTTATCGAACCGTCTGTCGGGGTTGAGCGGACGCTTCTTGCTGTACTGTGCTCCGTCTATCATGAAGAGGAAGCACCGACCGCTGAAAAAGGTGTTACTGAGAAGCGGGTCGTTCTGAGGCTACCAAAAGACCTCGCTCCGTATCAGGTGGCGGTACTGCCGCTCTCAAAGAAAGAGGAGCTGATGAAGGTCGCGGGTCCGATCGCTTCAGAACTCCGGCAGCATTTCGTCGTGGACTATGACGTGACGCAGAGCATCGGACGCCGGTACCGAAGGCAGGACGAGATCGGGACGCCATATTGCATAACGGTTGATTTCGATTCTCTCAATGACAAGCGGGTGACGGTCCGTGACCGCGACTCGATGAAGCAGGAGCGAGTCGCCGTGGCAGAATTAACCATCTATCTCAAGGAGAAGTTCTAATGCACAAAAAAATCCAGCGGAAGGACGGCAGTGTTATCGTGCTCGTACCGCACATCGAGAGCAAATCAGTTACGTGGGAAATCATGTATAAGGTTGGTTCCCGGCAGGAGACCAAAAAAATTAATGGTGTCTCGCATTTTATCGAGCACCTCATGTTCAAGGGCACGAAAAAGCGTCATACGACCAAGGTATTATCCCAGCAGCTTGACGCCGTCGGCGCTGAGTACAATGCTTTCACCACAAAAGATCATACGGGGTATTACATTACAACCGCCGCGGCGCATGCTGAACTTGGTATTGATATTCTTTCCGATATGCTCCTAAACTCCACATTTGAAAAGAAAGAGATGGACCGTGAACGTGGCGTCATCATCGAGGAGCTTAATATGCGGCGTGATAATGCGATGATACGCATCGACGAGATCTTTGAGATGGTCATGCTCAGGGGCTCATCGATGGCGTGGGATGTCGGTGGCCCTCATCAGGTGATACGCGCGATACCGCACGAGGACCTGATCGCCTTCAAAAATAAGTACTACTATCCCGGCAACATGGTTATCGGCGTTGCTGGGGGATTTGACGAACGCAAGGTTTTGCGCCTCATTAACAGGTACTTACCGGTGAAATCGTTTAAAAAAAAGGCAGAGATTCGGCCCGTGAAGCTCACGCAGGAGGCGCCGCGTATTGCGGTCGAATACAAGCATACTGATCAGGCGCATCTCATGGTCGGTTTCCCCGGCTACCCTCATCTCCACAGGAATCTCGACCCTCTGATATTACTCTCTACTATCATGGGTGGCACGATGAGCTCGCGCCTCTTTCTCAGTATTCGCGAGAAGAGAGGGCTCGCATACGATATCCGGAGCACGACAGAATCGTTCGAAGACATCGGCTATTTTGTTGTACAGGGAGGTTTTGACAAAGGACGCATCTACGAGGGCCTTGAGGCCGTACGGTTCGAGCTCGACAGGGTTAAGAAAAACGGAATTACGCACAGTGAACTCAAGATGGTAAAGGATAATATCCGCGGGAGACTCACGTTGCGTTTTGAGAAGCCGAGCACGTATCTTAGCTATCTTTTGAGCCAGGAGATCTTTACCGACAGAATGTACAGGTTGGAGGAGCGCCTCGACCAGCTCAGTCGTGTCACGCGTGATGATGTGAATCGTGTAGCGCGGTCAGTGATCGACTGGAAAAAGTCCAATCTTGCGCTCATCGGTCCCTACAAGAATAAGCAAAAGTTTCTCAGAGTGCTCACCGAACGTTCGCGCTGAGCTGCGAAAATCTGTCACTTATGGTACACTAGCTCTATGGCAAACGGGACAACAAAGATGCATTTTTCTATCACGACCGAGTCGATCCTACGGGTGATCCTGGTTCTGGGCGCGGTCTGGTTAATCTGGTTGATACGCGACCTTGTGGAGATTCTTTTAGTTGCAATCAATTTTGCATCGGCATT
>JBBTUM010000107.1:0-6014 GCA_038063795.1 Patescibacteria group bacterium
CGGCGTCGAGGCCTTTGCTCTGCGCTATCTTGTAATATGAAGGAATGACGATCCGCGGCTCCACCTGGTTGATGATCTGAACCGCTTCCTTTGCACTGCACACCGGACCGTCGCCTACGGGTACGATCAAAATGTCAGCGCCCTCGAGCGCGCTGAGCTGCTCTCCCGTGAGCTCCCGAACCTTCAATGCACCGACGTACGCGATGCTGATCCCTTCGATCGTCATCACGTACACCGTCGCGCCATTCACCGCAACACCCTGTATAAAGACCGACTGCACCTCATATTCACCGGACCCTGAGATGATGAATGGGTTCCCACTCACGGCAGCGGCCGGGTCACCGTCCTCATGGCTCGCGACGACGATATTCGCGCCCTGCTTGTTGATCTTGAACTTTGACGCCTGATCCACCGGATCAGTGATCAGAGTCGTACCTTCGCTCTGGATCCGAAATGCGCTATAGCCGAACCACGAAATTTGCATACCCCGTATATCAAGTTCGATTAATTAACAATGACTTCACTTTGTCTTAATTTAGACTCCTGCGCTCCAACCCTGCTATTTCTTCGGAAAAATCTGCTGCGATGAGCGATCGAACTTGCATGACGGTGCATAAAAAAATGAGATGAAAAAAATTCAATTTGACCATCTCAGAATAGCATAAAAAAGCCGTATCGTAAAGCCCTTTTGCCGTTCCAAGGTGCCTGCAAAAAGGGTTATTTTGGCTTTATTTCAGGGCACTTGCCAAACAAGAATTTTTAGGCTAGAATACGCCAACCATATCCCATTGAAAGGAGCATTAGAAGTATGTTTACGGCAACGCAGGCAGTATCCACGCCGAGTGAGATGGAGCTGCTGCTGAAGAACCAAAGCGACTCGCTCAGATTTCCAAAAACAGGTGACCTCATCGAGGGCACCGTCCTTAGTATCTCACGGAGCGAGGTGCTCTTAGATATTGAGGGCCTCACCACGGGCGTAGTTCGTGGCCGGGAGCTGGACGACGAGTCCGGCATCGCATCGAATCTGAAACTCGGCGAACGGGCTACAGCGACCGTCGTCGACGCAGAGAACGAACGCGGCGAGATCGAACTCTCGTTCAGACAAGCTGGTCACCAGAAGGCGTGGGACAATCTCGAAAAACTCATGCGGGACGAAATGGTCGTCGAAGCAAAGATCGTGGACGCGAACAAAGGCGGCCTCATGGTGAAAGTCGGCAATGTCATCGGATTCATGCCTGTCTCCCAGCTGACGACAGAGAACTATCCGCGCATCGAAGGCGGCGACAAGAACAAGATCCTCGCCTATCTCAAAACCTTCATCAACAAATCGCTCAAAGCGAAGGTCATTGACGTCAATGAGTTCGCTGAAAAGCTGATCGTCTCGGAGAAAGCAGCGTGGGATGAAAAACAGAAGGCTGTTCTCTCGAAGTACTCAGTCGGAGACAAGGTCAAAGGCAAGATCACCGGTGTTGTCGACTTCGGCGCATTCATCGAATTTGGCGAAGGCCTCGAGGGATTGATCCACATCTCCGAGCTTGCCTGGCAGCGCATCGACGACCCGAAGCAGATCGTCCGTGTCGGTGACCTCGTTGAGGCTGAGATCATCTCCATTCAGGAAACGAAAGTGTCCCTATCAATGAAGAAATTGAAGGAAGACCCGTGGAAAGACGTACGCACCAAGTACCATGTCGGCGACCTCGTGAAGGGCAAGATCCTGAAAACGAATCCCTTTGGCGCGTTCGTCGAGCTCGACGAAGACATCCATGGCCTCGCACATATCTCCGAGCTGGCGAACAAAACCATCAAGAATCCGGATGAGGTGGTCACGGTCGGCGAGACATATACATTCAAAATCCTCAGCATCGAACCCTCTGATCACCGCCTCGGTCTGTCGCTCAAGAAAGCGACTGCACGCACCGAGAGCGACAGGGTTGAAAAAACAGAGGCCGAACTCACTGCCGAAGTCACGCAAACGCCCGCTGATGTCGCAGCACCGACCGACCAAGTCGCTTAAGGCTGGTCAAAGGCGCCTCTCTTCTCTATAATGAACTTGGATTTCACACGATCGTGATGAAAAATAGTTTGTTCAGAAATATCCTGACATTTCTGCTTGTCTTCCTCCTGGTCGCGAGCATCTTCAGCATGTTCAATCTGGATACGACAAAGCCGGCAGAGGTCGATATCGCGACCCTGGTCACACAGATCAATGAGGAGCGCGTGAAAGGGATCGCCGTCAAAGGCGACGTACTGACCGTAACGCTCCCGGACGACACAGAACAGATAACGCGCAAGGAGCCGAGCGAATCGCTGAGCACGCTCCTCAGTAACTTTGGCGTCAGTCAGGAAAAACTGACGAAGGTGAAGATCGAGGTCAAGAACGAAACAGGCCTCGGCTTCTGGCTCCTTACCATCTCGCCGATCCTGCTTCCGCTCATCGTTATCGGATTCTTTATCTGGATGATGATGCGGCAGATCCAAGGTGCGAACTCGAAAGCAATGATGTTCGGTCAGAGCAACGCAAAGCAATTTCAGCCCCGCACGAATGACACCATCTCCTTCAAGGACGTCGCCGGATCGAAAGAGGCGAAGGTGGAACTCTCAGAGATCGTGGAATTCCTTCGCAAACCGCAGAAATTCATCCAGCTAGGGGCGAAAATCCCGAAAGGCGTGCTCCTGGTGGGCCCCCCGGGCACGGGGAAGACACTCATGGCTCGAGCGATAGCCGGTGAGGCAAGCGTGCCCTTTTTCCATATCAGCGGCTCCGAATTCGTCGAAATGTTCGTCGGCGTCGGAGCGTCGCGCGTTCGAGACCTCTTTAGAAAAGCAAAGAAACAATCACCATGCATCGTTTTTATCGATGAGCTCGACGCAGTAGGACGGCAGCGTGGCGCAGGGCTCGGCGGATCACATGATGAGCGCGAGCAGACGCTGAACCAGATCCTCGTGGAGATGGACGGTTTCGACAATCAAACGAATATCATCATTGTCGCAGCGACGAACCGCCCCGATATCCTTGATCCGGCGCTGCTCCGTCCCGGTCGTTTTGACCGCCAGGTCACGATCGACTTGCCCGATATCAGGGAACGGGAGGACATCCTTGCGATCCACGCAAAAGGAAAGCCGTTCGCCAATGACGTCGATCTGAAGCGCGTCGCGCAGCGAACGCCGGGCTTCTCCGGCGCAGATCTCGCGAACGTTCTGAATGAGGCCGCGATCATGTCCGGCCGCGACAATAAAACGACGGTTGCACAAGAGTACATCCTGGAAGCGACCGAAAAGGTCATCCTTGGCCCGGAACGGAAAAGCTCTGTCATGTCTGAAAGGGAGAAAAAAATCACGGCATATCACGAGGCCGGCCATGCGCTCGTCGCGCACACGCTGCCGAACGCTGACCCCGTTCACAAAGTCTCCATCATCTCGAGAGGACGTGCCGGCGGTTATACCTTGAAGCTGCCGACCGAAGACAAACGATACCACACCAAATCAGAATTCATCGATGATCTCGCCGTGCTGCTTGCCGGCCATGTCACGGAGAAAACGATCTTCGGCGAAGTGACGACGGGCGCAAGCAATGACCTCAAAAAAGCGACGCAGCTTGCCCGCCAGCTCATCACCCAATTCGGCATGAGCGAGGACCTCGGTCCGCGGACCTATGGCGAGAAGGAAGAGCTGATCTTCCTCGGACGAGAGATCCACGAACGGCGGGATTACAGTGAAAAGACAGCTGACGCCATCGACAAAGCAATCCTCGATCTTATCAAAAACGCCTTCAAAACTGCGGAGCGTATCATCACAGAGCAAAGCGAAAAACTTGAACGCATCGCTTCGACCCTCCTCACGAAGGAAACGATCGAAAAAGAAGAGTTTGAGCGGCTTCTTGCTGCTCCCGCAGCGGCTTAACACAGCCCCTCAAGTATTGTATACTATACGCAGAGCTAATCCGCGTAAGGCCTCATTTTCATAAAACAAAAACATATGCAAACGTTCTATCGTCATATCATCAAGGAGGCGTGGGACCTTACCCGCAAACATGTCTTTCTGTGGCCCTTGGCGTTCCTTGCGTCGCTCCTCGGCGTCGCCGGTACGTTTCAAATCGCGTTCGATCTCAACAGGGACGGCTCCTCGCTGACCCTCCAGAGCTTCTATACACGGTCCGATTTCATGACCTCGACGTTCGTAGGTTGGAATCAGTCCTTCGACGCGATACCGTGGGCACAGGTCTCGCTCGTGGACCTGCCTATCATCCTCTTCTTTTTCATACTACTCCTCATTATCGTCGCGATAGCGATCATCATCACGAGCTCAGAAGGAGGTCTCATGTTCGCCCTTGGGAGACTGCAGGTAAATAAAACGGCCTCATACCTACCCAGCTTCCGACGCGGTCTTGATAAATTTTGGACCCTCTTCTCAATCAACCTGATCTATCGACTACTGTACCTCATCACCTTCGCGTTGGTCATCGTGCCGCTCCTCGTGGTCATCCCTCATTCGACCCCGATGGGTACACTGCTGTTCGGGATCATCGTGTACTTTATCGTGATACCGCTCATCATGATCCTCGATCTCGTCGCACGGTACAGCCTCATGTATGTCATGCTGCAGGAAAACTCCATACGCGACGCTCTCTATAACGCCTGGCTGCTGTTCCGGACTAACTGGATCATCAGCCTCGAAACAGCCCTTTTGCTCCTCGCCGCGCTGTTTCTTTCGCTCATTCTGCTTTCGGCTGTCGCCTATGGCGTTGTTTTTTTCTTCACGATGTTCGGGGCGTTCGTAGCCATATCACCCGCCGCCCTACAGATCTTTTCCGTAACCTTCATCGTCGTTCTCATATTGATCACGGCGGTATTTGTGACCTTTTTTTCAGCGATGCAGATGTCGATCTGGGTCGGTGTCTTTCGCCGCATCAATGCGAACACGCATCCGAGCAAGATCCACCGCCTCCTTCGTCATGCAACCTGGCTCCATAAACCGACCGCTTAAACTCCACGCCCGGAACGGAAGAAACGCATCTCACTTGAAGAGAGTTCTATGGTAGTATCACGCGTGAGCAGCAAAAAAACGTCCCACGACGACAGCCATATTCATCTGAGCTCCGACAAGGGTCAGGAGCTCTCTTCTACACTGCACGACATTCGGGAAAAGGAAAAAGAACTGATCACCTCCGAAGAGGCCCACCGATTCGGCTTCCCCTACATTAACCTTGCGAACTTTCCCATACCGCAGGACGCGCTCCTCATGCTCGATCGTGGCTTTTGCGAGCGTGAACGAATGGTCTGTTTCTATTTTGAAAACGAGCAGATACGACTCGGCGCGCTGGATCCGACAGCAGACATGGTACTGAAGAAAGCGGCAGAGCTCGAAGAAAAATTCCGCTCGGACGTCGCCATCTACAAGATCTCCGAGGACAGTCTGCGGGTCGCCTTCAAAAAGTACGACGCTATCCCCAAAACCATTCGCTCGCGTGAGGAGGGGTTCGAACTGAGCGAAGAGGCGCTGAAAAAACAGCAAGAGAAAGTTACCTCCATCAAAGAGCTGAACGAGGCGATCGCGGTCGCTCCCGTGACGGAGCTTTTGGCGCTCATCATCGGCGCTGCCATGAAAGCGAACGCCTCCGATATTCATATCGAGGCCGAAGCGGATGACATCAAAGTGCGCATGCGGATCGACGGCGTCCTGCATGACCTGGCGTCGTTGCCGCGGGAATCATGGAACAAAGTCGTCTCCCGCATCAAGCTCATCTCTGCGCTCAAGCTGAACATCATCGATCAACCGCAGGATGGTCGTTTCACCATCTTGCTCACGAACGATAAGATCGAGGTCCGTGTCTCGACCGTACCGACCTCCTATGGCGAAAGTGTGGTCATGCGGCTCCTGCGGTTTTACATCGAGTCGCTGGCCTTCCCGAGGCTGGGGTTGACCGGATTTACTCTCAGCATACTGGAACAGGAGATCGGGAAGCCGAACGGCATGATCATAGCGACCGGACCGACCGGTTCCGGCAAAACAACGAC
>JBBTUM010000108.1:0-1221 GCA_038063795.1 Patescibacteria group bacterium
CGTTCAATAAGGTCGCGGGTTGGTAAGACCTCATGATTAACCCCAACATCAAGCCCTCCGTTCCGATGCTCAAGGAGATCAAGCTCCTTCAGACCTTTACGGAAGCAGAGCTTGCGCAACTCATCATGCTCGGAGCCGGAGCCACTTACGAAGCTCACGCCAACATCGTGATCGAAGGCGAGATGTCTTGGGGGCTTTACCTGATGCTCGAAGGCGTGGTGGGGATCTATAAGACCAACAAACTCACGGGCGAGAACTACGACGTCGGGCAGCTCAGGCAAGGAACCTTTTTTGGTGAGATGTCGCTGGTGGATGAAAACCCCCGCTCCGCCACGGTGCGGGCACTCACGGACTGCCATCTTTTTTACATCTCCAAGGATACGTTTAACCAGTTTTTGTCCAAGTCCACGGACTTGAAACTCAGATTCTATGAGAGCTGCGTGAAGAACCTCGTCTCGCGCCTTCGGCAGCTTGACGACAACTACGTGATCAGCCAGTACCAGCTTTGGAAAACGGCTTTGAAGAAGGAGGCTGCCTAAGCTTATGAATTTCTCATCCCTGTTTGGAGTTTTGTTTGGAATCGGCATCATGTACGCGGCACTGGCTGCGACGACCGATAACATGGGTTTCTTCTTTGACGTTCACGGGATCTTGATCGTCGTGGGTGGCACAGCGGCGGCGGCAAGCATCAGCTTTCCGATCGTGCAGGTGCTTTCCATGATGAAAGTGTTCGTGCTGCGCGTACTGGGCAAGCACAAGGCCGATTACCAAGGCACGATCGCTCAGATCTTGGAACTGGGGAAAAAAGCAAGCGTGGGCACCACGGCTCTCATGGATACGCTGCCTTCGATTCGCCATGAGTTCTTAAAAGAAGCCGTCGCACTGGTTGCAGCCGGGGTCTTATCCGAAGCTGAGATCAGAAACACGCTCGAGCAACGGCTCAAGACGGTCGAGATGCGGCTCAACCACGAAGCCAACATGTTTAAAGCCATCGGGCGTTTTCCTCCTGCGTTTGGCTTGCTCGCCACGA
Organism: Patescibacteria group bacterium; assembly: GCA_038063795.1. Classification (GTDB taxonomy): domain Bacteria; phylum Patescibacteriota; class Patescibacteriia; order UBA1558; family 2-01-FULL-52-15; genus JBBTUM01. The sequence goes on from JBBTUM010000108.1 coordinate 1,031, forward strand.
CGCTGGGGATGATCGGGCTGCTTCAAAAGATCGGTCAACCCGACAGCCAAAAGCTCATTGGCCCAGCCATGAGCGTGGGGCTGATCGGCACGCTTTACGGGATCGCGCTGGCTAACCTCGTGTTCATCCCGATTGCTGAGAATCTGTCTGAACGCACCAACGAGGAGATCGCCCTTCGCAGGATGATCATC
>JBBTUM010000109.1:0-5970 GCA_038063795.1 Patescibacteria group bacterium
TGTCACAGGATGCGAAACGCGATCTGGGCGTGACCATAGAGCATGATTTTTTGAAACCGGTAAGCCGCAAGGATGCGTACCGCGCCGATATCACCTATGGCACGAACAACGAATTCGGCTTTGACTACTTACGCGACAACATGGTCATGGATCTGGATCAGAAGGTCCAGCGAGAACTCCACTACGCCATCATCGACGAGGTAGATAGCATCTTGATCGATGAAGCGAGAACCCCACTGATCATCTCCGCGCCCGACGCGAAATCGACGGATCAATATTATCAATTCGCTCAGATCGTCAACGGTCTTGACGAAAACACTGATTACAACGTTGACGAAAAAATGCGCGCGGCGACGCTCACTGAATCAGGGGTCACAAAAGTCGAGAAGATCCTGAACGTTGAAAATATCTACGTTGAAAAAGGCATCAGAACCATTCATCACATCGAACAAGCTTTGCGCGCGAAAGCTCTGTATAGACGCGATAAGGATTATACGGTCAAAGACGGCCAAGTACTCATCGTCGACGAATTTACGGGACGACTGCTTCCAGGGCGCAGATATTCCGAGGGTCTTCACCAAGCGATAGAAGCGAAGGAAAGTCTCGAGATACAGCGCGAAAGCCGCACGATGGCCACAATAACGTTCCAAAACTATTTTCGCCTCTACCATAAGCTCGCGGGCATGACCGGAACCGCTGAAACAGAAGCAGAGGAGCTTGCGAAGATATATAACCTCGATGTCACGACCATTCCTACCAATAAACCCATGATCCGCAAGGACCATGGTGACCGCATTTATAAATCGGCCGCTGGCAAGTTCAGCGCGGTCGTGCAAGAGATCAAACAAAGGAATAGCGCGGGCCAGCCAGTGCTCGTGGGAACGATTTCGATCGAGAAAAATGAGCTCCTCGCACAGATGCTTGAACGCGAGGGACTTCGCTTCAACCTTCTGAACGCGAAACAGCACGAGAAAGAAGCGGAAACCATCGCTCAGGCCGGTTCAAAAGCTGCGATCACCATTGCAACCAACATGGCCGGGCGAGGTGTCGATATCAAGCTTGGTGGGCTACCCTTTGATCAATCGAAATGCGATGAGGTCATCAAGCTTGGAGGATTGCACGTCATCGGAACCGAACGACACGAATCACGCCGCATTCACAATCAGCTCAGAGGACGATCAGGACGTCAAGGCGAGCCCGGCTCGAGCCAATTTTATGTATCCCTCGACGACGATCTCATGCGTATCTTTGGCGCTGAGCGTGTAAAAATGCTCATGAAGAACTGGCCGGAAGACATGCCCATCGAGAACAGCTTCATATCGAAATCACTTGAATCCGCACAGAAAAAAGTTGAGGGCCACAACTTTGATATTCGTAAGCATCTTGTCGAATATGACGATGTCATCAATAAGCAACGAACATACGCATACAATAAACGCGATCGATATTTGATGCTACGTGATGCGGAGGAGCCCGAAGTCCTCTCGAATGCGAAAGAGGAGATCCACGCAGAGACAGAGGCACTCGTCGCGTTTCACACTGCTGCCGAGTCACGCTCGCACTGGAACACGAAGGAGATCCTGGAAAGTGCCATTGCAATGATTCAACTGAGCGACAGGGAGCGGACTGCGCTCGATGAATTGCTCAAGAGACCTGAAAATCCGGAACAAGCGCGAGAAACGCTCGTCAACCATCTATGTGGGCTGGCGGATGCCCGCTTCGACAGAACTGTCGAAGCCCTCAACAAGACCTTAAAAAATGAGACGCATCTTTTCCCAGCTCGCGAAATCATCACGACGCTCTATCTCCGAAGCTTGGATATGCTCTGGGTAGAGCACTTGGAGACCATCAACTACTTACGCACCGGTATTGGACTTCGCGGCTATGGCCAGCGAGATCCACTCGTAGAGTACAAACGTGAATCAAAAGACCTTTTTAGCAGACTACTCGCGGACATACAAAAGCAGTTCGTCTACTCAGTGCTGAATCTGACCGTTGGAACACCGACGAACGTTTCTCAAACCGATACAAAACCAAAACTTCAGGAACGAAAGCAATCGCTGGAGGCATTCGGTGATGATAAGCAAGAAAGCGCAGCGGAAAAGATCCAGTCAAAACCAAAGAATAAGAAGGGAGAAAAGATCGGACGCAACGACCCCTGCCATTGCGGTTCGGGAAAAAAATTCAAAAAATGCCACGGCGCCTAAACCCTTGAAAGGTATCAGCAACCGTGCTAGTATGTCAGCCATGAATAACTACAAAGAGCGAAGAACCTCTGGAATTTCAGTACTCCTTCAGGCGCGTTGGACATTTGCGCTCATAGCCGCTATCGCGATTTTTTTCGCTCTCGTGGTCTGGCCGATACTTCCTGCGAATTTTCCGGGATCGAGCTTTTTCAGCAGATTTTTCGTCCACCTCGGCCTTGATCTACAGGGCGGAACGCATCTCGTCTACGACGCCGATCTGTCTCAAATACCGTCTGACGAACGCGGGACCGCCCTCGAGGGTGCACGTGATGTCATTGAGCGGCGTGTCAATACCCTTGGCGTCGCTGAGCCAGTCGTACAGACAGCAAAGCAAGGTGGAAAATCGCGCATTCTCGTTGAACTCGCAGGGATTAAGGACGTCAATCAGGCCATCCGTCTTATCGGCGAGACCCCTCTCCTTGAGTTTAAGGAAACGGGATCGCTTGCAACATCAACAGAGCCAACAAGTGACCGCATCTCAGAGATCGAGAACTATAATCGTGAGAAAGAATCGCTTGCAATTGAAATTATAAAGCGGATCAAGCAAGGCGAATCATTTGAGTCTCTCGCAGCCGAATACTCCGATGATGAGGCGAATAAAAATAGCGGCGGGGACCTCGGATGGGTCCCTCGAGGTGTTTTTACTCCGCTTTTTGAAAACGCGATTTTCACTGAAATGACTGTAGGAGAACTACTGGATACTCCACTAAAAACTGAATTTGGATATCACATCATAAAAAAAATGGAGGAGCGCACAAATGCTGACAGCGGTCAGCCCGAGGTCCGCTCCGCGCATATTTTGCTCAAAACGGAATCCCTCGACGACTCTGCCTCAGTTACGTGGGTCAACACTGCTCTCTCAGGCAGAAGCTTGAAGCAGGCACAGATCGGCTTTGACCCGCAAACCAACGAGCCTCAAGTAAACCTTGTGTTTGACGGCGAGGGAAGCAAATTGTTCGAGGAAATAACCGCACGAAACGTTGGCAAGCCGGTAGGCATATTTCTGGATGGAAGCGTTATCTCAGCTCCCATCGTCAATACGGTCATCACTGGCGGCAAAGCTGTCATATCCGGAAGTTATACGCTTGCCAAGGCAAAATTGGACACGCAACGTCTCAACGCAGGAGCGCTTCCTGTGCCCATCAATTTGATCAGTCAGCAGGTAGTCGGGGCAAGCCTCGGGAGGGATTCGTTGCAAAAAAGTCTGGTTGCAGGCCTTTGGGGTCTTGTGCTCGTTGCCGCATTCATGATTGTCTACTATCGCCTGCCAGGCCTCCTCGCCGTCGTGGCCCTCCTTCTTTACGCGATCATTACCTTTGGCTTATTTGAGATCGTGCCGGTTACCTTGACACTCGCCGGCATTGCAGGATTTATCTTATCAATCGGTATGGCGGTTGACGCCAATATTCTGATCTTCGAACGCATGAAGGAAGAGCTTAAAAAAGGGGAAAGCATTGCATCGGCCATCGAAATCGGTTTCAGTCGAGCGTGGCTTTCTATCCGAGACTCGAACATTTCAAGCTTGATTACGTGTGTCATTCTGTACTGGTTCGGGTCATCTTTCATTCGCGGGTTTGCCGTCACCCTCGGTCTCGGGATAGCCGTCAGCATGTATAGCGCCATTACCGTCACGCGAACATTTCTGCGTCTTACGGCATCAGTTAAATTTTTGCAGAAATTTTGGCTTTATGGAATATCAAAAAAGCAAACTTAATCTCCCCATAGTCCGCCTCCGCAGGGTCTGGTATACCTTATCGCTCCTCGCGTGCGGAATAAGCGTCCTCTCGCTTGCGGTGTTCGGGCTCAAGTTCGGCGTCGATTTTACTGGTGGCAGCTTACTTGATCTTGAGTACAGCGCCGCAAGACCGCCTCTTGAATCGATCAAGGAAAAAATCAGCCAGACGCTCTCGCTCGATGCATTAACGCAACCACGGGACGACAAGGGGCTAATCATACGACTGTCCGAGATCGACGAAGCGACGCATCAAACGCTGCTTGTCGCATTTCGCGAGCAAGCCCAATCAATCGATCCAAATAACCAAATCGATGAATTGCGTTTTGAATCTTTCGGACCCAGCATCGGTGATGAACTCCGCAGAAATGCGCTCACATCAATCGGTCTCGTGATGATTGCGATTATCGCCTACCTTGCGTACGCGTTCAGAAGGGTTTCCCGCCCCGTTGCATCATGGAAGTTCGGCACAGTCGCCGTCATAGCACTCGCACACAATGTACTCATCGTTGTCGGCCTGTTCTCTCTCCTGGGGCATTTCTATGGAACGGAAGTCAACGGACTATTTGTAAGTGCACTTCTCACGTTGATGGGCTTCTCTGTGCATGACACCATCGTAACCCTTGACCGCATTCGCGAGAACCTTGTAGTAAAGCAGGAGGCGACATTCACTGACGTTGTCCACATGAGCATCAATGAGACGTTTGTCCGTTCGGTGAACACCTCCACGGTGGTGCTAGTTCTGATTTCAATTTACCTGTTCGGGGGGGACACGATACGTGACTTTTCGCTCGCCCTAGCTCTTGGCATCATCATTGGAACTTATTCATCAATTTTCGTTGCCTCTCCGCTTCTTGTGACCTGGAATCTACTCGTAAAGAAATTCAAAAATAGCTAAGACTAGCTCTATAATTGACATAAATTTATAATGGGGTGGTAAAGCCTCATTTTTAGTCTGCAATAAACTTGACTAATTGAATACTTTATGCTATATTCGGCTCACACGTACAAATTTATGAACCCATCAATACTAGACCAAGTAATGTCCTCGAAAAAGATGAGCGCAATATCGAGCTTTGATCCTGACGTGCTTTCTTCTCATTTTTTCTCTGCACTCACGGACCGGGAGCATGATATCCTCGTGAACCGATACGGACTCCACGGGTCCGACAAGGCAACGTTGGAGGAGATCGGCAAGAAATATGCGGTTACACGAGAGCGGGTGCGACAGATCGAAAATTCAGCATTGAACAAGATCCGCTCTGAATTCAGCGAGTCGGTACTCAAGGACACTGAGCAGTTGATCCGGTCCGTACTGGAAGATCACGGCGAGATCATGTCAGAGGACCGTCTGATCGCAACGTTGCTCGTGGCTGAGCATGACTCTCCAAAAAATAATGCATTGCTTCGTTTTCTTTTAAATCAACTCTTGTCCGAGAGGCTTTCACTGGAACGCGAGTCTGATCATGTCTACAAATCATGGTCACTGCCTGGTGCGTCCTGGGACCGCTTTCACAAGATCATTGACGCCTTGATCGAGATCCTGCGCGAACACAATGAACCAGTGCCGCTGGATGCCCTGTTCGACAAATCACGCAGCACACTCGAACATCACGTCGACGACCCCGAGACGTTGGAAGCCATCGTCCTCAACTACCTCGATGTCACCAAAAAGATAGAGGAGAACAAATTCAATGAATGGGGGCTCTCGGATTGGAGCTCGATTCGTCCTCGGCGAATGAACGATAAGATTTATCTCATTTTGAAACGGGAGAAAAAACCGCTTCATTTCAGCGAGATCGCAAAAAAAATAAACGAAGCGAATTTTGACGCACGAATCGCATATCCAGCGACGATTCACAACGAACTTATTCTTGACGAGAAATACGTCCTCGTTGGACGAGGGATCTATGCACTTAAGGAGTGGGGTTATAAGCCAGGCGTCGTGCTGGACGTCATTCGCGATATCTTGCGGGACGAAGCTCAATCACT
>JBBTUM010000110.1:0-1332 GCA_038063795.1 Patescibacteria group bacterium
GGTACGAGACGGAGGTGCAGTATTACGTCGATGATACTGGTGTGCAGGTCGCAGATACCTTTGTAGCGCTCAAGGAGTTCGGTGGTGCGCCTGCACAGGGGCAAAAGTTCGATCACTTTTGCTGGGATAGGTATGCTCAGATCAACGCCGCCTATCAAAAAGATTCGCAGCTGCTTGAGAAGCGGTCGCACGTTCTCCACGCCCTCGAAGACGCTGATTCTAGAGAGGCTTTCGAGGTGAAGGAATTGGCGTCGCGCATATTGAACGATCATCTCTCGAGCATGGCTGACTTCGGTGTTTCGTACGATTTGCTGGTTTGGGAGAGCGATATTTTGAGATTTGAGTTCTGGAAGCGGGCGTTCGAAGTGCTTCAGAAATCGGATAGTTTTACGAAGGAAACCGAAGGCAAGAACAAGGGTTGCTGGGTTCTGAAAACAGGCGAGAAAAGCCAGGATGAGGAGCACAGTCCGGACAAGATACTGGTTAAGTCGGACGGCACCGTGACGTATACTGGCAAAGATATCGCGTATCACCTCTGGAAGTTCGACCTGCTTGGTAAAGATTTTCGGTATGGCATCTGGAAGAAAGCCCCCCAGAAAGAACCCCTTGCAACGACTGACGCAAAGGGCAAGAAGAGCTCGAAGTACGGACGCGCTGATCGGGTCTACAATGTCATCGACGTTCGTCAGGCGTATCCGCAGGCGATGGTGAAGCTTGCGCTCGAGAAGCTGGGATATGAGAAGGAGTCAAAGCAGCTGAAGCACGTTTCGTATGGAGTCGTGAAGCTTGCAGGCGAAGGTCAGATGTCAGGACGTGAGGGGAAGGGCGTGAAAGTAGATGATCTCTTGCGCATGGTGACTGAGCACGTGAGCACGCAAGCGTATAGTGTTCAGAGTAAGCGTTCAGACGCACCCGTCTCTGATCGCGAAATCGCGGTCGGCGTCATCAAGTATTTCATGCTTCGTTACAACCCGCACAGCGAAATCGTTTTCGATCTCAAGGAAGCGGGAGCCATCACCGGCAATACCGGTCCCTACATTCAGTATGCGTACGCCAGAGCCTCTGGCATACTCGTGAAGGCTGACATTCATTCCTTTCCGAAGCTGCCGACCGGAAACCTGAGTCTTGCCGAAGCCAGGCTCGCCAAACAGCTATACCGTTGGGTATCGGTCGTAGAAGGTGTCAGTGAAACGTTGAATGTCAATGATATTACGCAGTATGCTTTCCAACTCGCGAACAGTTTCAACAGTTTTTACGAAGCGCACCTTGTACTCAAGGCCGAGGAGCCTGATCGGACTCGCCGCCTCGCGCTCGTCTACGCTTTTCGGTTCG
>JBBTUM010000111.1:0-1364 GCA_038063795.1 Patescibacteria group bacterium
AAAAGATCTCAAAGTCGGCGGGAACCTTCATTCGTTTGGCTGATATCGTGTGTGGGGGCGTTCACCCGCTTGCCTATCGCTTCTACGTTCTACAAACGCACTACCGGAAGGAACTGGTCTATTCATGGGAGGCGCTACAGGCGGCTCACCAGGGTCTGCAGAACCTGTATTCGGAAGTGAGTTTTTACGATGCGCCCGCTGCCTCCTGCGCCGAGTTCGAGACGAAATTCACCGAAAGCCTGTCGTATGACCTGAATACCGCGCGCGCGTTGGACGTGATGCAGAAATTGGTCGGCTCGAAACATCCGAGCGGTGCGAAGCTTAGATCCCTTTTTATGATGGACGCGGTGCTGGGGCTCGGGGTCGAGGATGCGTGGACGCGACGGCAGAAACTCTCGCCTGAGGCGCGGGCAGTGCTCGCTGAGCGAGCGCGCGCGAGGGAGGGAAAGGACTGGGCGACTGCCGATCTGCTGCGCGACCGCCTGAATGGCATGGGGGTCGGTGTAAAGGATACGCCCGACGGGCAGCGCGCGGCGTTGCTGAAATAGACTGTGTTCGTACGCACGCGGCGTCGGCTACGGCGCTTTTTTTGTTTTTTCTAGGAAGATGACCGTTTGAGCAGTCGCATGCTCCGCGCTGCGGCTGGCATCATCTGATCTCAGAAAGTGTGCGACAAAGTGAGCAAAAAAAGTATCGCCTGCACCGATCATGTGTTGGCGTTTGATGATGCGGCTTGGTTTCACAGAGAAGAGCTTTCCTGCGTGGTATACCGAAGCGCCTTGCGCGCCCCTGGTGACGACAAGCAATCGTTCCTTTTTTTGAGCCGCGAGGAGACCGCTTGGAATGAAGCGGAGCTCTTCTGCGGTTGCTTTGATGCAGTACGGTTTTGCAGTGATCCAGGCGAAACGTTTTTTCTTTCCGAATGACGCCGGGTTTCGGACGTAACCCTGCACGTCGATGAATTGTCGCCCTTTGAATGCCGGCCACATACATGGCCATTCATCAACGATGGTCGAGAGTAGCATCGCTTCAGTGGAGATAGGCGGAAGTTTACGTGGTGGTTGTATCGGTTTTGGTATTTTGCCTTGCTCTCCATTGGGTGTGAGCAGGATTTCAACATGGAGTACGGAGCCAGTTATTAAAGTAAATGGTACCTTCTCCGCGGTTAGTGCGCGTGTGATAAAGAAAGCAGGACCTCCGTCTTGGGATCTCATAGTCCCGTTCTGAGAATCGATGAGGACATCAATCGAACGAGTCGAAACGACCGTCATGAGATTTTTCCGGCCCATGTTATTTTTTTTGGGCTAGCTTGAGAGCGAGTGCAACGGCGTTTTTCGGTGTCAAGGCTTTCACAACCTTGAAAC
>JBBTUM010000112.1:0-6763 GCA_038063795.1 Patescibacteria group bacterium
TAGAAAAGGAAAGGACCGAAGGCAAGGCCTAAGGTCCCTGTGCAGGCGAGCGGCTAGAAGCCATCGTCAGTTGAATTCTGTACGGTGCTCATGTCGAGCGCCTCAACTGCCTCATTCGCAATCACAACGACGTTCGTTGCAAGTGTTATGAGATTGCTCGCCAGTCCTGGAGCGAACATCCTAAGTATCACGATGAGTACGAGAAGGTTGAAAAAAAGCGCAATGGCACGCATCATACGTATTCATCTTGGTTGCAAGGCCCTAGGAGAATGTCGAGCGAACTCGACCGCTTCGCACGAGAGCCTTAGCTCTTAGGACATTCTCTTCAGGAAGCTAACTGTTAACAAGTGACAATTAACCATTAATCAACAGCTGAGCGGGCCAGTTAACTGTCAAGAGTTAATGGTTAATAGTCAGCTCGCTGAAGAGAATGCAGAACTGTTGTAAAGGTACTCCTACTTCATTTGTAGCATGGGGTAATACTTTAGTCAAAGTTGACAAAGCGACCCTTCCCCATCACAACATTGAACTTGTTTTTAACACGACTGTAACCATTGAGCCATGGTCAATATATTGAAAGGGATAGCTCTGGAGAATCGGATCCCGTCAGGGAATAAATTACTTCTTCTTTGTCGCAAATACATACAGTGATTCGCCCAGGTCGAGTCGCGGCGACAAAAAAGCGTCGATCAGTACTGACCAAAGGATACGAAGGTAGTAATTCGAGATGAAGCGCTGTGTATTCTTCTCTCTCCCCAGGAAGCGAAGCAAGGATGTTCGCACAAATGTCGGCAGGTGATCGATAACTTCTCCGCGATGAGTCATGTTCTCTATCTCAAAACCGGCGTTCTGGACAAGACTGCGTAGAGACTGCGGATCGTACCACATCACATGGCCTACAACCATGTCAGGTCTGCTCAAGAGAGACCACTCCGGTCCCGCTGCGACTGCGCGGATAGAATGAATGTCGGGAGTTGCGATAACAAGTTGTCCCTCATCAGTAAGGAGTTCATACGCCTTTGCGAGAAGCTCGACCGGTCTCCGACTATGCTCAAGTAGAAATTGTAATATGATGATATCATACCTTTCATTGCTCGTATGCTCCATAAAATCACCGATGCTGATGGCATCACGAATAGCGTCGCTCGCGCGATCGCGTGCTTGACTGTCGATATCGACTCCATGAACGTCCACGTCAGGGTCAATTCTTCTATAAACGGTGAGTAGCGCCCCCACGGAGCAGCCTGGCTCAAAAATTCTAGCAGGACGAGCGTGCCGCTTTAGTTTCAAACGTTTTAAGCTTTCACGCGCGATATATGCTCTGTCATCGCCATAGAGTTCCCACCATTTTTCAAAAAAACTGAATTGTTTCTTCCCGCGATTGCTATAGATGTGATTTACGGAAAACTGATGGCGCTCGGTATAAATTCTCAGTATCTCATCATGAGAGAGCTGCGGGTACAAAGAATACACACCGCAATCGACACATCGCACTATACACCGATCCCTGAGAATTTCAAAATAAAAATACGCGCCGAGCGGAAATACCTCCTCAGCACGTGTCTCCCGATGGCAAACGTCGCAATAAGTCAACATAGTATCTTTCTGAACGAACAGAGTATACCCTAGCAGCGGAGGTTTAGATAGTATTTCGCTTTATGCTGCGGAGCGCTGGCAGTCCGGGCGGCCGTATCGCATCCGGCAGAGCTTGAGCGACATTCGTAACGAATCTCCCATGCTCCAGAAGATTCAACGCTATCTCATAGTACCCATCTCCCGTGGAGTACCCACGGTACGAGGCGCCGAATTTCGAAAACGAGATCATAAAGAATACCGACCGCGCAAGAAATGCGGTGAAAAAAAACGAGACCGAACGATATCGTTTCAAAAAGCGCTAAGCATAGATCGATACCTACTGAACCGTCACGGATTTCGCGAGATTTCGCGGTTTATCGATCTCGCGATTGAGCGCCGAGGCAAGCTCATAGCTCAAGAGCTGGAACGGGACCACGGTGTAAAAAGGATACAGAAAATTGAAGCGCGTCTGCGGCACAAAGATAGTGCCGTCAACGTGTTTCAGAAGCCTGTCCTTGCGCATCCCCTCATTCGTTACCAGGAACACCGTGCCGCCGCGCGCCTTGATCTCGTGGATCGTGTTCGCGACCTTGTTAATAAGATTCTTTTCCGGAGCGATCACGAATGCAGTGAAGTCCTTGTCAACGAGAGCGAGCGGCCCGTGCTTGATCTCGCCGGCGGGAAAGGCCTCGGTCGGAATATAGGTAATCTCCTTCACCTTGAGCGAGCCCTCGAGCGCGACCGGAAAGCTGTATTTTTTTCCGAGGAAATAGAGCTGACGCGCATTCACGAGCCGCTGCGCCAGCTTCTTTGCCTGCGGTTTGAAGGTCGTCAGTATCTTCTTAACATTTCGGGGGACGAGCGAAAGTTCCCGGACGATCTCCTGACCCTCGATCTTGCTCATCGTCCGCTGCCTCGCCATCATCAGGGCGAGAAGCATCAGCGCCATGATCTGCGAAGTAAACGCCTTTGTCGAGGCGACCGCGCGTTCGACGCCAGCGCGTATATAGACGCCGACGCCGGCTTCGCGCGCGATCGTACTGCCCGCGACATTGACGATACCCAGGCACAGATAACCCCTCTGCTTTAGCTCGCTCAGAACCTCCTTCGTGTCGGCGGTCTCGCCTGACTGGCTGACGAAAATGACCAGAGTACTTGCCGGCGGCTCGTTCACCTTTTCGAACAAAAGTTCCGATGCGATCTCGGAACGGACCGGGACGTTCAGAAGCTGTTCAAAAACATACTTCCCATAGAGCGCGGCATGGTAGGCGGTCCCGCAGCCCGTGAGGATGACGTTCGTGACCTGCTGCAGCCGCGGTAAGAGTTCCCGTACGCCACCGAGGATGGAAACGCCGTTTTTCGGATCGAGCCGGCCTGAAATGCCGGCCGCAAGCGTCAACGCCTGCTCCTCAATCTCCTTCAGCATAAAATGCTTGTAGCGTCCCTTGCCGCTGCCGAACTCCGCCTGCTCGAGCTTGTGCTTTCGCTTCAGTATCTCATCCCCGCCCAGCGCCGAAACCTTGTAGCCGTCGGCTGTGATCTCGACGATCTCATTGTCATCGAGAAAGACGACGTGATTGCAGTATTCGACGAGCGCGTTCTTGTCGCTCGCGACCATGAGCGAATTTTTGCCAAGACCGAGAAGCAAGGGGCTTCCTCTTCGAGCGGCTATGATCTTTTCGGGTTCTTTTTTTGAGAGAACGACCACGCCGTAGGCACCCACAATATGCGAGAGGCCACGCTCGACCGCCTGCCGCAGCGGGAACTTTTCATATTCCTTTTCGATAAGATGCGCGAGTATCTCAGTGTCGGTCGTGGACGAGAACCGGTGGCCGCTTTTTTTCAGCCTATGCGACAGCTCTGCGAAATTCTCGACCGTGCCATTGTGTACGATGGCAACGATGCCCTTCGGTCCGAAGTGCGGATGCGCGTTCTTCTCGGTAATACCGCCGTGCGTCGCCCAGCGGGTATGGCCGATACCGACCGTGCTCAACTTCTTTGAACGCGCGACGAGGTTGCCCGGGCCGCCGATGCATTTGATCACCTCGAAGCCCTTCCCGGCTACGTAAGCGATGCCGGCGCTGTCATATCCTCGGTACTCAAGACCAATGAGGCCGTTCTTGAGTATTTCAAAAAGATCCGTGTTTTTCTTACCAATATAGCCGACGATACCACACATATCGTATAGCTTACCGTATTCGGAGAACCGAGGCAAAGCACTATGCATAGGAGCGTGCGCAAAAGCATTTTTTTCGCTGATTGCAGCGGCAGCATGATGGTGGTATGGTACGTATATACGGAGGGATACGTTCGTTCACAATGACTGACGGCTGCTTCCAGGAGGGGGCAGTTGCATGTTTTTGCTACCCATTTTCATTGCATAGAGCGCTATAACATTCGGACCGATTCCCAGGGAGGGGACGCATGCTTCCACGAGGCAGAAAGACGTACGTGCTCGATTCAAGCGTCTTGATGCACGATCCAGAGTGCATCGAGTCTCTGAAAGATAACGAGATCGTGATCCCGGGGCCGGTACTCCAGGAGCTGGGCGACCTCATGCACGCGAGCGACGAACGAAAGAAGTTCCAGGCTCGCGAGGCAACCCGGGCCATCGAGGCATACGACGCCAGCGGTTCCCTCGCCAGCGAAGAGGGCGTCCCCACCCGGACCGGCGGGCTCCTCCGCATCGAGATGCGGTCTGTCACGCACAAGAAGCTCCCTGTCGGCTACAACCACACGCAGGTCGACAACCAGATACTCCAGGTCGCGCTGTTCATCGCCCAGCAGCAAAAAGGGCGCAAAGACCTCGACCGGCGCCGCGTGGTGCTCATCTCGAAGGACACGAATCTGCGACATCGTGCCAAGGCGTGCCTGCTTGCTGCCGAAGATTACAAATCCGACAAGGTCGAGGATTTCATGAGCGCGCTCTACGGTGGCGTGGCCGAAATCAAGCTGAAGGAAAGCGCCGAAGAAGCACTCTCGCTCCTCTACAGACACGGCAGCATACCTGTGAGCGAGCTCTGCTCGATGGCTGCCTCGCCTGAACAGATCACTGTGCTCTACGAAAATCAGTGCATCTTCCTGGAGGCCACAAGCCACAAAACAGCTCAGGCTATCTTCAAAAAGGACCGCGGCATTATCCGGCTCGTGAAGCCGATGAAGGATTACAAGGAGGAACGCGATCGTATCGTACCGCGGAATGATCAGCAGGCCTTTGCCCTGGGCCTTCTGGACGACAGGGACATCGGCATTGTCACGCTTGTGGGGATCGCCGGAGCCGGCAAGACGCTCCTGGCTCTGAAGTGGGCCTATGAAAACCTGAACAACGGCAGCGGCTACAAACGGATCATCGTGTTTCGCTCCAATACCGAAGCCGGCAAGCGGCTCGGATTTCTCCCGGGCGATCTGAACGAAAAGTTCGCCCCGTGGAAAGATCCCGTCTACATGTCACTCGATCTCCTGACAAAGCACCGAGTCAGAGAGAAAGGAGACGGGTCGTACCGCGAGCGTGGCGAAAACAGCATCATCGAACACCTCGAAAGCGCCCGGCAGCTCATCGTCATGCCACCTAACTTCACCAGAGGCGCGACCTATCACGACTCGATCATCGTCATAGACGATGCGCAAAATCTCCCCATGAAGCTCGCTCAACTCCTCATCACGCGAGCAGGCGAGAACTCACGCGTCATTATCACGGGGGACCCGACCCAGATCGATGATCCATTCCTGGATGCGGCAAGCTGCGGCCTGGTCCAAGCGGCAATCCGCTTCCGCGGCAATCCGCTCTGTGCGAGCATCTTTCTGACCGCAAGCGAACGGTCAAAGATCGCTGAACTTGCTGCGCGGCTCCTCAACTAGTTCCTACCATCAAGACCGAAGGAGGTAACCATTACAAAAAGCGGGCGTTCCGATGTACATCGGAACGCCCGCTTTTCCTTGTAGATAAACAATCTCGGGACAAGCTGCTGAGAATGTATAAAAAAACCGCTGTGCTTCGACGTTCGAAACACAGCGGGCGGATACATCTTTGCGATGTAGCTACTGACGCGGTTTTTCGTCTTTGCTCTCCTTGTCACCCGCACGCTCTGCGAAAAGCCGTCTTTCAAGAACGTTGCGGACCCGTACCCACTCACGAAAATCCTTCTTGAGCGCCTTGAAATCTGGCAGGTACACTCCTTGTGTGAAGATAACGCCCTTGCCCTTGATGCCGGTGATACGCTCACACGCAGCGTGCGAGCGATAGAGTTCATCGGAAGTGAAGCGCCCGGTCCGCAGTACGTCGCGCACGTAGTCAAGCGCCTTATTGAGCTCGACCAGCTTTTCTGCGGCATCCGGCGGCAGGGGCTTCTCTTCCGCGGCAGCGGACAACATGATGGGGAACACAAGCGTGAGTAAGATGAACAGCGCTATGAGCTTCATGTGGAGCCTCCTTGAAAACATACTCGGTAAGAACACAGAACACCGTACGTCGGGGCTATGGCTCTAGCCCTTGCGGCCTCAGTGAACCTTGGGAGAGGGACTCGGGATCCTTCGGCGAATACCTATGTCTACGCAGACACTTTCCTCGCCCTGTAGAAGCCCTTCCTTTTTGGCCCAGTCGTTGAGCTCCTTAAGAAGTTCCCCGTGTGTCTCATCAAGTGCTTTCTGACGTGAGCCGCCGTACGCCGAGATCTCATTCATCTGTCCCTCGGACATGGGCTCGTATATGTCGAAGCTCGCAATGATGAGAAACTGTTCGCCGGGATCAAGAGTCTCGTCTATCCACCGGGAGAGCTTACGTTGTAGTGCGGCAATCTTACGGCGGAGCATCCTATCTCGATTCTTCAAGGTACACCATCCTTTCTGTTTGAAAGAGAAGACTGTATATATAATCATGTACGATTACGCTCGTCAATGCCATGCCGAGTCCCTGACTCACGCCGAAGACGAAAATGACTAAAAAATCCCCTCCGCTCTACGAGCTTCGGGGTTAACTTAAGGCCCGCGCGCCATTCACTTCGTTCGCTTTCAAAAAAAATCCCTCGTCTGCGCATCGAGATCCCTCGTCCTTCGTCCTCGGGATGATTTTTGCTTCTGCTCCGCCTCGCCTCAAGCTCGGCTACGCAGGCAAAAATCAAAAGAGAGTGTCATTGTTCTGGCGATGGCCTACTCTTGCGGAGAACCGCTACCATCAGCGCAGACGGGCTTA
>JBBTUM010000113.1:0-2863 GCA_038063795.1 Patescibacteria group bacterium
CGCTCGCGCAGCCGTACGTGAAGTCGGTCGCGTCATGGGTCTCAGCTACGGGTACTGCGACCGTGTTGCAAAAATGATCCCGCCATTCGTATCACTCGATGAAGCGCTGCAAAAGATCGACGAGGTCAAGACGCTCTATGCACAGGACCCGGAAGCGCGGCGGCTTCTGGACCTTGCGAGGAACGTCGAGGGCGTTGCGCGGCATACGTCGACCCACGCCTGCGCGGTCATCATCACCAAGGACCCCCTCGTCCAGCATGTGCCGCTTCAATTCTCTTCCTCCGATCCGGACTCGATCATATCTCAATACTCCATGTATCCGGTCGATGCGCTCGGGCTCCTCAAGATCGACTTTCTCGGGCTCAAGAACCTGACGATCCTCCAGACTGCGGTCGAGATAATCGAGGCGACCACGGGGACGGCAGTTGATCTGGAGCATTTACCTCTCGATGATCCTGAGTCATTTAGGCTGTTGCAGCATGGTGACACCACCGGCATCTTCCAGCTGGAGTCAGATGGCATGACGCGGTACCTGAAAAAACTAAAGCCAAATACGATCGAGGATATCATTGCCATGGTATCGCTCTATCGCCCAGGTCCGATGGAGTTCATCGATGATTACATCGCAGGAAAACACGGAAAGCTTACGCCGAAATACCTCCACCCCAAACTTGAGAAGATCCTGAAGAAAACCTACGGGATAGCCGTATATCAGGAACAAGTGCTACAGATCGCCCGAGATCTCGCCGGATTCACCTATGGCGAGGCGGATATTCTCAGAAAGGCCGTAGGCAAAAAAATAAAAAAACTGCTCGTCGAACAGTCAGAAAAAATGATCAAAGGCATGGTCGCGAACGGGATCGACCAGCATACCGCAGAGAAGATATGGGAATTCATCCTGCCCTTTGCGCGGTATGGATTCAATCGCTCACATGCTGCTTCCTACGCGCTTATCGCATACGAAACCGCGTATCTGAAGTCCCACTACCCTGCACAATTCATGGCAGCGCTCATGACCGCTGACCTCGACAATGCTGACAAGATCGTCAAACAGGTCCACGAGTGCGAAAAGATGGGACTTGTCGTCCTCCCACCTGACGTGAACGAGAGCTTCAGTACGTTCAGCGTCATCATTGATCCGACGACGCAGAAGATCACGAACAAGATCCGCTTCGGGCTTAACGCAATAAAGAACGTCGGAGAACACATTTCAAAAGAGGTCATCCACGAACGTAAGCGGAACGGCCGCTTCGAATCGTTGGAGAATTTTCTCTCGAGGATACAAGACAAGGACCTCAACAAAAAATCGCTCGAAAGCCTCGTCAAGGCGGGAGCGCTTGATGCACTGGCTGATCGTGCGACGCTCATCGGCAACATTGAATCGATGCTCCAGTTCAACAAAAAGGTGCAGGAACAGACGAAACGCGGACAGGAGAACCTGTTCGCCGATTTGCCGCTCGCTCATAAATACATGAAACTGAAGCTTGACCCTGCGCCGGCGCTCACCACCATGCAAAGACTGACCTTGGAAAAGGACCTTCTGGGACTGTATATCAGCGACCACCCGTTCAAGAAATATCATGCGCTCCTGACAGATACGATAAGCCTCGCCTCGATTACCGTCGATGGAGCGGTGAAGGACGTGAATCATCTCATCCTCGCCGGCATCGTCACCGCTATCCAAAAGATCATTACCAAGAGCGGGAAACCAATGCTCTTTGTTACGATCGAGGACAGCACCGGATCCATTGAACTCCTTATATTCCCGAGGCTCATGGAGCAGTACCCGACCCTCTGGCATGAGAACACGCTCGTGCGCGTGACCGGGCGTCTCTCTGATAAGGACGGCGTCCCGAAGATCCTGGTCGAATCAGCCGAGCCGCTCTCTGAGCAGCGTCTGAAGGAGATACAGACTTCGCATGGCGCGCGTCAGAGATTATGGCTTCGCCTACCACATTCATTCTCGAAAGATGACCTCCAGCAAATGAAAGGCCTGCTCGAACGATACCCCGGATCAACTCCCGTCTATCTCATCATGAACAACGGGTCTGAGCGAAAGATAAAAACCAACATTCGCATATCGCCGAGCGAAGAACTGGAACAGACGCTCACTCGCCTCCTAGGGAAAAACAGCGTCCAGCTGCAACAGTAGCTCGTGGACAGCTCTCCTCGATTTCGCTATACTAACGAAAGTTATAGCCTATGCTTACCTCACGCCGTCGTTATATTCGCATCGTCAATCTCTTCATCGCTCTGACGGTTTTGGCATTGCTCGCAACAGTCTATCTGACGTTCGCACGAGCGACGGTCTTCGTGCCCGGAGACAGAGAGCAATTTACGGCGACGACGAGCGCCGAAGTCGACCTCGGGAACACTGGATCCTCAATCGCGACAACGATCTTGTCACAGGAGTTCGAAGTATCCGACACGTTCCCCGTACGCGCGAAGGAGTCAGCCTCGAAGAAGACAGGGGGCATGGTGACACTGGTGAACAAATACTCGCGCACACAGCCGTTGGTCCGTTCGACGCGAATTGTCACACCGGACGGCAAGCTCTTTCGGATCGCCGAATCGGTCAATGTCCCTGCCGGAGGTACGATCGAGGTGTTTGCTGAAGCGGACGAGGAAGGCGATTCGTATCTGGTCAATGCCACGACCTTCAGCATACCCGGCCTCTGGGAAGGATTGCGCGAACTCATCTACGCGGAAGGCACCCAGCCCATGACCTATGAACGGATCGTCGCTTCGGTCGTCACGGCGGACGATATCACTGCAGCTCGGAGCGCGCTGCAGGGAAACATCGCGCATATGTCGCGTGATGAATTTAAAACGAAGCTACCCGGCGTGATGTTAACTGAAAAAA
>JBBTUM010000114.1:0-20630 GCA_038063795.1 Patescibacteria group bacterium
CCAGCCGAGGAACGTGAGACCGATGCCTACCGCTAGGAGGCCGAAGGCGATCGCCAGCTTCTCAACGATCACGATCATTCCATGACGTTTCTGGAGGTTGTAGTGTCCTCCCTCGTGAGCCAGTACTCGCGTCAGCTCCAGATCGAAGGCTTGCTTCGCCTCCACGTGGGATCGCGGTTGCGACCGAAGCGACGAGAGGAACACCTCCAGCGCGTCGATCTTGATACGCATGGTACGGTGATCGAACTCACCAAGCGTGCCGTCGACCGGCCCTGCGGTGAACTCCACCTTCGGTTCGCCTTCAGCTGAGGTGATCGGCGAGCCGTTCTTGACCTCGCGAATGAGGCTCCCGTAGAGCTTGCGGTTGAACGTGAACGCCGGCAATTGCGACGCCAGCGCGATCATCCGCATAAGACCACGGAGTGGAACCGGGATCATGCGATCCTCCTTTGACGCGCTCAGTCGCGCAGCACGTCGTAACGCTGCGATACATGACGCAGCATGTCCCCCTGCGGATTGATGGCGACCGTGTGCAAGAATGCGCCGGAACTCTGGAAGCGCCCGACGGTCATGTCCGAGATGCCCTCAGTGCCGTCGGTGACGAGCAGTATTCTGATCTCGTTGTACTTCTGCTGCTCAAGATGCGAGAGCGCTTCGTCCAGGGCCGCGTCGATGTTGGTACCCGTCGGCGAAAGGCCGAGAACTCGAGTCAGGGACCCGAGCAAATCCTTCCGTTCAGGTTCGTTCCGGGCAGTATAAGGGTTGTCCGGTGTTCCACTGAAAGGAAGAAGTACGTACGCGGCGTCTTCCTGGCCGCAGCGGTCGATGAGGCGCTGGTTCAAACGAATGGCCCACTGGATGCGGTTGTGCTCCTGCATGGACAACGAAACATCCTGCACGACCAGGAGCACTTTCCGACACTTGTCATAGATGGGTTCGGTCAGAGAGACCTGCTCGATGTGTTCAAGTACCGGCAGCTGTCCTGCAGCTGCCTGCGCATAGAACATGTCGTCAGGCAGCATTTGTACCTTCGCGAGTACCCGTGGTAACTCGCCCATGCCGCGCATGGACCTGACGGCGATATCGTCGGCAGGGATATCTGAGGGCACCTCTTGGGTACCCACGATCCTCTCGCCGACTTGCATCATGCGCGAGGTGAAGGTCGTCGCTTTGACGATGTCCTCCAATAGCTGATCGCGATCCCGTATGGGATCGTAGACCTCCCTGGCACCGTCCGGAGGCGGGGGTGGTAGATCACCGCCCCGTTGCCCCGCGCGTTGACGTTCCTCATCCCGCTTCTTCTGCTGATGCTGCCTGATGAGCTGATACGCCGCGTATGCAGCGCCCGCAAGGAGCGCTCCGGCTAGGAACAGTGGTATCACAAGAACCTCCATGACAGGTCCGTATCCGGTCCTGAGGTGAGTGAGTGATTTGATTGACAAAGATCGTTCAGCAGCGAACCCATGTTCGCTGCTCAAGTTTCTCTATCAAAAGAAAGGTTGTGGGAGCGGTTCCATTGTACGGAACCGCTCCCGGTATTTCCCAAGTTCTAGTTCGTGCCTTTGCCGCTGTGGCTGAGGCCCTCCTTTTCGAGCAACGCTTCGCTCAGCTTCAGACGGATCGCTTCGAGCTGTTCCGTCGCCTTCTGCTTCCGAACATTCACCTCCTCGTTCTCCGGAATCACATTGTCAAGAGTCGCGCGGAGAACGCCGTAGGCGTGCTTGGCCTCCTGAACGTCACGGAGATCGAGCCCTTCGGCGCGCTGCATGATCGCTTCAAGTGCCGTCACCTGAGCGGAGCTCAGCTGCTGCTTCTTCTCCGACTCGATCTCCTCGATCTTCTTCTTCGCGATCTCGATCCAGAGATCACGCTCTGGGTCAGAGGAGCCGAGAACAGGGTGGACGGCCAGAAGATCCTTTGGCATGACCTCCAGCCGCCCGTCGAGAACCGCTGCGACCTCGAGCATCTGTGTCGAGACGCAGAAGCGCCTGTCGGTTATCTCCGGCAGCACCAGGCCGCCGTTCGACGTGAGCTGCTTCCGCCGCTCCCGATACTCGATAGCCGCTTCGCCAAGCTTGATGTAGAGCATCTGGTCACCGATGAGGCTTGGCGGCAACACGATCAACTGGGACAGCTCGTTGATGACGTCGAAGGAAAGCGTGCCCGGACTCCGCTTCGTCGTACCACTCTGGAATCTGCGGAACATCTCGGTCATCTCTTCCTTCGTCGAAAGATACCCCACCTGTGCGACGAATGCGATCCGATCCAGGACAGCGAAGGCGTACGGATTCTGCTTCAGATACGCCCCGGGATCCTTGTTCGTATCGCAGTAGACGGTCATGAGCGGCATGTCGATGACCTGCCGTCCGCGCCGCATCTTGCGCTCGTTCAGAGCCGCAAGTGTCGAACGAAGAAGAGGCATCGAGCCGTCCAGGAACTCGCCGAGGCGCGCAAACTGCGCTTCCGGCAGCATGCCTTCGGTCCGATGTTCGAGGATACCCTCATCCCGCATCTTCTTCGTGTCGTACGGGCCGAAGATGGCATCCTCTTGCATGAACATGCTGAATTCGAGGTGGAACTTCTCAGCTCCGGTGATGCCCGCGAAGGCCACGTCACACAACGCGGTCTTCGTCGTACCCGGCGGGCCGAAGATGAGAACGTGCTCCCTCATGGTCATGGCGGCCTTCAGGAGATCGATGATCCGATCCCGCCCGACGAAACAGTTCTTCAACGAATCGAAGTAGCGGTGAAACAACACAGCCGCCTCCTGGACTTCCTTGAGCGATAGTCGAGACATGCACTCCTCCCTAGATCGCCAGTCTGGCGACGGTGATGATGATGAGTATTGCCGCGCCGATACAGCATGCGAGGAAACGCCGTACCCACGGATTCTCCCCTTGATCAGGGAAGAATACATGAGCGAGCGCCTTGAGCAGGGTGTTCAGGAGAAGAAAGACGAGCACGATTGCCAGAACGCCCAGCACAACAACGATCAGTATGAGCGGAGTGACAGACCTTCCCTCTCCTTCTGTCGGGGCAGCGTACACACCTTGCTTCGCAAGAATGACAGTCCTCTGCACCTCTCCGGAGGCCTCCCTGACAGTCTCTTTCACGACCTCGATGATGAGGCTTTCTCTCTTGACGCCAGGATAGTCGAGCGTGAAGAGAATGGGGCCGCCGCGAGTAAGCTCTTGCTCGCACGCGACAGCAACCCTCATGTACCACCAGCTGGTACCCACGGTCCAGTCCTTCGCGACAAGCGTCTCGAGTTTCGAGCGATATGACTCGCGATCGAAGTAGACATCTTCCCACGCCGGCCACTTGACCGGAATAGTCTCGGGCGTTGGCGTGCCGAGCTCGCTCTCGTAGGCACCGATGTTCAGGTCAAAGACCCGTCTCATCAGTAAAACCGTCGGGAAAAGCTCCGCAACAGCTGCTACATCGCGGGGCTCAGAATTCGTTCCTGCCGCAGGTGATGTTACTGGTCCATGCGCGGTCTGAATCTTCTCGGGTTCGGATTTCTGAGCTGTTGCTGTCTCTGCTGCGTGTGCGGGAGCCTTAGCCTTGGACGGCTGGGCGCCAGGAATCACAGCAATCGTTGGCGATGATGATGCCATTGCCAGAATTGCGGTCATCAGAAAGAGCGCAGTGAAAAATAGTCCGCGCTTCAAACCACGTGCGTTTCCGTGCATGGCTTCTATCCCCCTTGTATTAGAACTTGGGAAAAGTTATCAAAGATCAGGTTAAGTACGTAAAACTACGTAACTTTAAAACCCTGCATAATATCATTTTTCATCATTTTTGTCAAATATAGTGAGCATTCAAGCGATATTGACAAATTTTACGAAATATGTTATCTTTAACTCTATTTTTGTACCTGAACAGCATCACAAACGCCCTGTATCGCATAGGAGTCTGCCATGGGCAAAACGGGTCTCACGGATGTGCAGTTCACCCAAGTAGTCGACCACGCCCGCGCGTTCATTAGGGAGGCCAAGGGAACGGCGCCCTGCATCGCGTCCGGCAATCTGGTCGCGCATGAGTTTCCGGAGCGCAGCAAAGTCCGGAACTTCTCCACGATCACGCGGCTCGCAACACTCGCCGACGGCATGAAGATCTTCATGATCTACCGGTATCCCCGCTCCTGGATCCACTCCGTGACCGACAACCTTCTCGCTCGATGGCCAGGCGGAATTCCGGCCACGAAACCCTTCCGACTCTCGACGTGGAAGGGAATCTTCAAGGCCAAGTCGCGGATCGAGGTCTACGATCTCGAGCCCTTCGTCCCGGTGGTCGCGATGCCGTACATCCCTAACTTCAATCTGTGGGATGTGCTGCAGAACGACGCCGGCACCATCGGCTGGCCGGCGAAGATGAAGGCGCTTCAGGACTGCTGTACGCAGATCAACGAGATGCACGACGTTGGCACCACGTGGGGCCAGCTCATCGTGCACAACATCATCTTGCACGAGCAGAGCCTCGAGCCCTCCGTCTGCGACACCGAGGTGCAATACTGGAGACGCGTACCCCAGATGCGGATGGAGATGTTCGACTGGTTCCAGTTCATCTTCTCCGCGGCCGGGTCGTACCGCGATCCCAGTGGCAACGCCGCAAAGACCGCCAAGGTCCAGGAAGAGATAGCCCGCGAGCTCGTGGGCTACATCAAGGACACTGACGTCCGAAGCGAGCTTCTGGCCTACTGCCGGAAGTGGCGTCTCTGCGGTCAGCTCTCCCTGCTGCAACTCATCTGCTCGGCAGGATTCCTCGGCTCGATCGGCTGCAACGTCTCCAACTATGGCCTGATCCGTCGGGCCATCGCTGCGCTGTAGCTCGCGATCACAGACAAGAGGGCACGGAGCCCGTTCTTCAAAACCACTCGATTCATCGAGAGGCAGAGAAGAACGGGCTTTTTTCTTTTTTAAAAAAAGGCCCCCGAAGCCCCGACACAAGTCGTGGGCGAGGGGGGGCCGGTATACCATCAGCGTATCTGCAGCTCCTTTGCATGGTAAACGATGTTCTTCGGGAGGATCTCAACGCGCTTTTCGTCGCCGCACTTCTCGACATGACCGACGCAGAGCGCGGTAGCCTCATGCGCGTCTGCCATCGTGAAGAGCCACTCGACTTCCTTCGCGGGGATGATGAAGGCGAAACCTGCGCCCATATTGAAGGTGCGATACGCCTCTTCATCATCGATCGGCCCCTCCTGCTGCATGAACAGGAACTCTGCTTGCGGCTCAGGAAGCGTCTCGACGACATAGACGAACGGTTCCTGCGCTCGCATGAGCTTGCGCCAGCCGTGACCCGTGATATTCACGAGGGCGTGAATGTCAAGACCTGACTTCAGGCACGCTTCGATGAGCCTGCGGTAGATGGGTGTCGGCTGGAGCAGAGCCTCGCCGAACGTCCGCCCATCGGGCATCTGCGTTTCGTAGCGCCTTGGGAGCTTTGCGGCGACGCGACGCGCCAATGAGAGACCATTCGCGTGAATGCCGTTGCTCCGCACGATAACGATGGCATCGTCATGCTGAATGCACGTCTTGATGACATTGCCCTTCGGCATCACGATCCCCATCGCCGACCCGCTGAGTACCGCTGTGTGGGGGTAGACGATATCGGTGAGCGCCGGTGTTTCGCCGCATCCCCAGCTTGCGCCCGCGAGATCGCAGGCGTACTTCCAGCCCGACACGAGATGCATGTTTCGCGACTGGTTCGTGAGCCAGTCCGCATCGCCGACCGCAAGATGCATCGCGATCGACAGCGGCATGGCGCCGAGCGTCAGCATGTCATTCACGATCATGGCGACCGTGTCCTGCGCGATGAACGAGTAGTAGCTCGCGCCCAGATCGCGGAAAAGTTCATCCGCCACGAGTACTTTCGTGCCTAGGCCTTCTTCGACGTGCGCGAGGTAGCACCAGGGAGTCTCGATGAGATAGGCGCTCTCGCCTCGGCTCCAGGGAACCTCGTGGAACCCGGGGAATCGATTGAGATTCGCGGCAGTGCGGCGTGCGGCGTCCTGCGCAAGGACCTTGAATGCGTCAAGATCCTCATAAGGCACACCCGAATCGCCATAGGTCAGCTTTACCTGATCGGACATCAGATCCTCCGAAGTAGTGTCAATGAAACGCAAAAGTCGCAGCCTCTGAACTATTACAGTTCAAGACCCTCCCGAAAACGACTGTACACCCCTAGCCTATGCGAATTCAGGGGTCAGGTCAATTCACGTTTGCCGACCGCGAGTCCTATTACTGCCCACCAAAGAGACTGCCCGAAATAGCTCGTCCAGAGATAGTGATCTACCATGCCAAGAAGCAGGAGTAATACTATGAGCGAAAAAAGATACTGCTGGTCATACTCACGAAAACGAAGTAGAGCGCCTTTCAGCAACCAGACGATCCACCACAGGAAAAAAATGAGGCCGACGACACCGATCTCAAGTACGGCCATCGCGAAAATATTGTGCACCGGCTGATACTGGAACGCTGCCAGCGCAGGGAATGCCTGTGCAAGGCGCGGTATATAATTGCCAAGGCCGACCCCGACCACGAGCGTCCGAACGTTCAGCAGCACCTGCGCCATGTGGTAATCCGCGATCCTCTCGTCCGCTGATTTCTGCTCCAGCCGTATCTGCTCTGATGACTGAGCGGACGTGCCGAAATGAAGACCGAAACGTTCGGTCCACGCACCAGCGGCGATCATATTGAAAACGATGAAGAGGAGCGCCGCTGAAAATGCGACCTCGCCGAACGGTTTGAGAATCTCTTTTCTCCGCCGGACTATGGCGTCGGTGACCCAACCGATGAAAAAAATTCCGACCCCGAGGATCGCAGCTTTTGAAAATGTTATAAGGATCCCCGAAAAAAGCAGTAGACAACCAGCGACATATGCTGCCCACAACGCGCGTTGCTTTTCAAAATTCCTGCGCTCGTACTGCCGCGCATAGAGGTACAGAAGCAGCGCGAACGAAATGAGGAGCAGCCCTCCGAGCATATTCGGGTGCGGCAAGAGGCCATATGCTCGCAGCGTTCTCAACCCATGCACGACAACGACCGACTGACCGAGGACGCGCGGCAGATGTTCAGCAACGCCTAAGAACGTACTTGCCATAATCCCCTGCCCGATGAACTGCCACCAGGCGAACACCGCCTGCAGCAAACCGGCTGCCACAATGCTCAGCATGACCTTTCTTCGCTCCCAGCGGGATGCGACGACGTAATACCCGAACGCAAGGATACCAGTCACGAGATACCATAGCGCGACGCCAAACTCTGCCGCGATCGCGAGGTTGATAACGAGCCATCCGAGAAAAACCTTCATCGGAAATGAGAATTTCAGTGGCTCGCGTCGCAGCACAAAAAAACAAGCAATGATGAGGACGATACTCGCCGCATACACACTGTAAACGCCATACTCATACCGCTGTCCCGCAAGCTCATGGTAGGCGAAGATCCATCGCGCCTGCCACGGCATCAGCATGATCGCGAGAAACGCGGCGATATCCGTAGGCGAAGCCTTCACTCCTCGATTATTCATACGCTGCGATGCGGTCAAGCCAGGCCTTCCGTTGCTGGACACGCGTGTCCTTGTTATGGAATTTCAGCATGCGGTCGGAGATAATCACCCTCACATCGATGTTCGCAAGCGCTTTCAGATGCGAAGGCATGATGCGGAGCTGCAGATTGCAACACCAGTCCGAAAGCGGCCCTTCTGCAAGCGGCCAGCTTACCCACTCAAAGAGACGATGCCAGAGGACGAGCCACGCCGGCCGCGCAACCTCCTGCAAAAGCTGCTGCGGAAAGTATGCATTCGGCAGATCGCGTTCCCACCAGGCGTTTTTCCTGAGAAAAGTCTCATAGATATGATCGGGGTCATACACCGGTATGAAGTTTGCGACATAGTAACGATACGCGATATCATCATGTCCGAAGGAAGCAGCTGATATGTCCAGGTTGTCCTCGGTAACGTAGAAACTCAGGCAGAGCTTATCTCTCGTCACCTGTGCGGTGGGCCGCTGCCGGAGCAGTTTCAGGAGGCCCACGATAAGGAACCGCGTCCACCAGATCTGATTTTTTTTTGCAACGATGAACAGATCGATATCGCTCTGTTCCTTCACATTGCCGATGGCGAGCGAGCTGTAGATCGCGATCATCTTGACCGATGGGATGAGCCGCATGAGCTTCGTCATGCGCACCACTTTCTGTATCTGGCGATCGACGTTCAGATTGCGCATCTTGCGCACGGGCACGAGATGCTCGCGGCCGCGCAGCGTATAAAATGCTTCAGTGAGCGAGAGAACCTCGGCCAATGCCCGGCTCTGCTCCAACGCCTCACGTACCTTGGAAAGCGAACGCTCATTCTCGGTAAGCTCAGGGCGGTGCAGCCACTTCCATACCTCGGTCTGCGTCAGCGGGTATTCCAAAATATCGAAGTAAGCGATCGTGCGAACAATGGCCTTTTCGAGCTTCGTCAGCGTCATAGCAACCTCATCATACCACAGGACCGGGGCTTTGAAAGTCAACCGAAGCGGGCTGGTGCGTGATCACGCACCAGCCCGCAAAATATGGGTATATTCGAGAATAAATTACCGAGATTTTACCGCTTCCGAGGCGCGCGATCAGTCGAGTGTTTCAGGTACTGCCCGGTGTAGGAACGCGCGACTCGCGCAATATCCTCCGGCGTACCGAAGGCAACGACCTCACCGCCCTTGTCGCCGCCCTCAGGACCAAGGTCGATGACCCAGTCGGCTGAACGGATGACGTCCATATTGTGTTCGATGACGAGCACAGTGTTCCCCTTGTCAACGAGACGATTCAGAACGATAAGGAGCCGCCGCACGTCAACGAAATGCAGACCGGTCGTCGGCTCATCGAGAATGTAGAGCGTCTTCCCTGTCGACCGCCGCGAGAGCTCGGTCGCGAGCTTTATGCGCTGCGCCTCGCCTCCCGAGAGCGTCGTCGCAGACTGGCCGAGCTGAATGTAACCAAGCCCGACCTCGTCGAGGATACTGAGCTTGTTGAAAATATTCGGAATATTCGAGAAAAAGTCCTTCGCCTCCTCGACGGTCATGCGAAGCACATCGGAGATATTCTTTCCTTTGTAGTGTACCTCGAGCGCCTGCGGGTTGTAGCGATCGCCATGGCACTCTTCGCACTCCACATAGACATCAGGGAGAAAATTCATCTCGATCTTCACGAGCCCGTCGCCCTGGCAGGTCTCGCAGCGTCCGCCTTTCACGTTGAAACTGAAGCGTCCCGCCTTGTATCCGCGTATCTGCGCTTCGGGAAGCATCGAGTAGAGGTCGCGGATGTAGGTGAAAAGGCCGGTATACGTCGCCGGATTTGAACGGGGTGTACGGCCGATCGGGGATTGATCGATATTGATGACTTTATCAAGATGTTCGATTCCGTCGATCTTTTTGTGCGCGCCAGGGTTGTCTTTCGAATGGAAAAAATGCTTCGAGAGCGCCTTTGCGAGGATCTCGACCATGAGCGTCGACTTCCCTGACCCCGAGCCGCCGGTCAGGCAGACGAACTTCCCAAGCGGGATGCCCACATCGACGTTTTTTAGATTAAACTCGGAAGCTCCATAGATATTGAGGTACCGCCCATTGCCCTTGCGGCGTTTCTTCGGCAGGTCGAGCTGTAGCTTGTGGGAAATATACTGACCGGTCAGCGAGTTCTTCACTTTCTTGATCTGCTCGGGCGTGCCTTGAGCGACTACCTCGCCGCCATGCTTACCGGCACCCGGACCGATATCAACAACGTAATCTGCCGCGACGATCGTGTCGTAGTCATGCTCGACCACGATGACGGTATTCGGGAGATCGCGAAGCATTTTTAAAGTGGCGATGAGCTTGTCATTGTCGCGCTGATGCAAACCGATCGACGGCTCGTCGAGAATATAGATGACGCCGACCAGCGATGAGCCGATCTGCGTCGCCAGGCGTATCCGCTGCGCCTCTCCGCCCGAAAGGCTCGCGGAGGTCCGATCAAGCGTCAGATAATCCAAGCCGACATTATGCAAAAATTTCAAACGCCCGGTAATTTCTTTCAGAATTTGATGAGCTATCTTCAGCTCGCGTTCGGTCAGCTTCTTCGTCATGTGTGTGAAGAAGGAACGAGAATCCTCTATCGTCATGGCGACGACCTGCGAAACGTCCTTGCCGTCGACATGGACGCACAGCGCCTCAGGACGCAGACGTTTGCCGTTGCACTTCGGACATATATAAATACGCATGTACTTTTCGATCTCGCTCCGGATATAGTCCGAGTCCGTTTCTTTGTACCGGCGCTCCAGGTTCGGGATGACGCCCTCGAACTGCGTGCTGAAGTCGCCCTGAAACCTATCGCTGTTGAAATCCACCGTATAGATCTCGCCACCCGTGCCATTGAGGATCAGATCCAGCTGCTCTTTCGTTAATTTTGCGACCGGCTGGTTGATATTGATCTTGTGCCGTTTCGCGGCGGCCTGAAGCATCTTCATATACCACGTCTGCGACGAAGCCGTGCGCGACCAAGGCCGTATCGCCCCTTCCGCGAGCGTGAGCTTCTTGTTCGGGATGACGAGATCTGCATCGACCTCAAGCTTCGTACCGAGTCCACTGCAACCGGGGCACGCGCCGTGGGGACTGTTGAACGAAAAATTCCGCGGTTCGATGGGCGGAATATTGATACCGTCAACACTGCAGGCAAATGACTCGCTCATGATCGTATCGGTGTTCTTTCCCTGCTCCTGTATATAGACGGTGCCATTGCCAAGATCGAGGCTCGTCTCGAGCGAAGATGCCATCCGTTTCTGCACTTCCGGGCTGCCGTCAAGTGTCAGACGATCGACGATGACATCGATCGAATGCTTCTTCTGCTTGTCGAGCGTCATATCTATGGCCTCCTCGATGGAGATGACGTCGCCATCGAGACGGACTCGCGCGTAGCCTGTCTTCTGGACATGCTCAAGGATACGTCGATGTTCTCCCTTCTGGTCCTTCACCATGGGCGCAAGAATACTCAGCTGCGTGCCATTCGGGTAACGAAGCAGAACGTCAACCATCTGCTTCTGCGTCTGCTGCTTGACCTCACGGCCGCACTTCGGGCAGTGCGGGATACCCACTCTGGCAAAAAGAAGCCTGATGTAATCGTATATTTCGGTCACGGTACCGACGGTCGATCGCGGATTCCGAGTGGTGCTCTTCTGGTCGATAGAGATCGCCGGCGAAAGCCCCTCGATCTGATCGACGTCCGGCTTATCCATCAAACCTAAGAACTGTCTGGCATAGGCAGACAGCGATTCTACGTAGCGGCGCTGACCCTCAGCGTAGATAGTATCAAATGCAAGCGATGACTTCCCCGATCCCGAAAGGCCGGTAATGACAATAAACTTGTCACGCGGAAGCTCAAGAGAGATATTTTTCAAATTGTGGACACGGGCTCCCTTGATGACGATTTTGTTTGACATCGCGGACGGAGAGAGAAAATAAGCTGACGCACAGTGTACCGTATATGCTCCTTCGTGTCAACCGCGTCAGGAGAACCGCCATCGATATCGTCAGGGGTGGAATCAAAACGAATTGAACCCGACTCCGCGTAAACTGCGGGCATCTGGGCGGGTTCCTTATGAGAGGTATCGGCTCCGCCGATAGTATTCGGGCAGACATAATGAAAAGCCCGCCCGTCTCACGCAGCAAAGCTGCGATGAGCGGGCGGGCCAATTCGGTTCTCCGGTCCCTAGTGGACCGCGGTGTCGGAGTCTGCGGTCCTGGCAGGCTCAACGTGCTTCGGCTTGGTCACCGTATCGAGCTGTCCATTGTTACCGAACAGCCGCTCTCCGATGCTCGCGACGAGCGCGCCGCGCTGCGTGAGGTTCCGAGCCTCCTGCTCCGTGGCCTTTCTGGCCTTGCGCTCGCTCCTCTCCTTGAGGAGTCTACGCTGCTTCTCCGGGATCTCCGTGAGGAGCTGGGTCGCCCTCGCGTTGAAACGCCCGGCCTCGTCCAGGTCGAACCCGGTCCGAGCCGCGAGGAAGCTGTTCAGCTCCTTTATGAAGGCGGTCCATTCCACGAACAACGACTTGTCGAGGATCTGGATCCCCAGCTCCCTGTAGAGCCGGGACCGCATCGCGGTGAACTTCCGGTCGAAGTGGACCGGAGCGCCCCTCATGAAGGCCTCCTGACCGTTGACCAGCGCGCGCCGGTAGCGATCGAGCGCGACCTTCAGCGACGTCTCGTTCCCGTCCTTCTTGTGTCGGTCGAGCGCGGCCTTCATCTCGTCCGCCACCTCGGCCTTCGGCTGGAAGGTCGGGAAGCGGTGCTGGGCAGCCTTCTGCTCGGCCTCGGCGGCGTCGAGCAGCTCCTGGAGCGAGCGACTCGCGATTTCGTGCTTGGTCATGGTGACCTCCTTCGAAGCATTGTCTAAACCCTCTGAAACCCACAATTGGGATCAGCTGATTTAGACGTGACATGAAAAGGGCAATGAAATAGCATACCATAATTTATAAAACCTGTCAATGCCCTAAAATCCCTACAAAATATGAAGAGCCCGCCGTTCGCTTTCGCTACTAGACGGGCCCCGATGAGGTTGGAGCGTGGCCTTAGTCCTCTGCCAGAGTCCGCGACAGGGGCTGATCGCATTCGGCACAGGCACAGCCGTGACCAGGCCTTCCGATAACGACATCGCTTTTGGCCAGGACCCTCTTGGCTTTTTTCAAATCACTTGAGGAGAGACCATGGAAAAGAACTACCTTCGCCTCCTTCAGAGCAAGATCTCGAGCTTGATCTTCTCCTGAGGCCACCACCTTGAACAAGCGACCCATCATTGGGTTGCTGTTCAGGTATACCGTTGCATGGTACTCCGAGCCAGTTTCCATGCTTGCATCCTCCTTTTGAACCGAATTACGGTTTGGGAAAGAGCTTGACACTTAATGAGACCATTCCCATTGAACATTGATGTATACTATGTATGACAAGAAAAGTCAAGTACACACCTGTATTGCCCCTCGACTACTTCTCAGCTATAGTTTTTCATATATGCAGAAGCCTCCATCAAACATACCGAAGGAGCCGGGAACGTATCTTTTTTTTAATGCTGAGAACGAGATCATCTATATAGGCAAGGCGAAAAATCT
This sequence comes from Patescibacteria group bacterium, assembly GCA_038063795.1. Classification (GTDB taxonomy): domain Bacteria; phylum Patescibacteriota; class Patescibacteriia; order UBA1558; family 2-01-FULL-52-15; genus JBBTUM01. The sequence goes on from JBBTUM010000114.1 coordinate 13,111, forward strand.
CAGAAACCGGGTTTCCTCATACTGGTCAAATCGATCGCGGCTGGAACCCGCCAAGCAGCAGATGCTGTCCGAGATCAGACGGGTGGAATGGATCGCTGTCTCGAACGAGAAAGAAGCACTCCTCCTCGAGGCCGGGCTCATCCAGAAGCACCACCCGAAGTACAACATCGATCTGAAAGATGATAAGAGCTGGATGTATATCGTGATAACCGGCGAGGCCTTCCCCCGCATCCTCGCGGTCCGCGGCACAAAAAAACTTCGCGGTGAATATTTCGGGCCATATACGCGCGCGGGAACGGCGAAAACCATCGTCCGTCTCCTCCATCAGATCATGCCGCTGCGAACCTGTACCCGCGATCTTTCCCGGCTGCCGAATGGCTTGGTCTGCATGCAGTACCATTTGGGAAGATGCGAGGGACCATGCGAGAAAAAGATCACAGGGGGATCATACGCCGGCTACATCACCTATGCGCGCCAGATACTCAGAGGTAAAAGCGATACGCTTTTGAACAGATTGAGGACCGAGATGACGGCGAGTTCGCGGAAGCAGGAATACGAAAAGGCCGGCGTGCAGCGTGACAGGATACGAGCACTCGAGACGCTGCTTGAACGGCAAGTTATCGTCCATCCGAATCTGGTGAATCAGGACATCGTAGGCTACGCAGGGGACGCGAAACGCTCTGTCGTGACCATTATGCAGCTTCGGAACGGAACGCTCCTCGATACGTTCCACTTCCCGCTCAAGAATATTCTTTCCGGGACGCGCGAGGAGGTTCTCGAACAGTTTCTCGCGCAATACTATAGCCGGCCGCAGTCGAAGCCGCGGCAGATAATCCTTCCCTTTGCGGTTCCGCGACCCGCCGAACGCGCTGTCGAGCCGGCACGTGCCGTCTATCCGAAACGAGGAACGCAAAAGAAGATGCTTTTCCTGGCGAACAAGAACGCGTGGTTGCAGTACCATAAACTCACCGCCTCAAAGCCGCTCCCGCCTGCCGTCTATCTCGTAAAAGACATCCTCGGACTTTCGAAGCTGCCGAGGCGCATCGAGGCTTATGACATCTCGAACATCGGTGGTCAGTATGCGGTCGGAGCGATGGTCGTCGTTCACGACGGGTTACTCGCGCCAGCGCACTATCGAAAATTTAAAATTCGCACGGTTCGGAGATCGAATGACGTTGCGATGATGAAGGAAATTCTTGAACGAAGGCAACGTCATGCCGAATGGCCGGCGCCGGATCTGATACTCCTTGACGGAGGCAAGCCACAGCTGAACACCGTCTATCCGATCCTGAAAGAAGAGTGGAAAGAACGGGTAGCCGCGCTCGCAAAACGGGAGGAAGAACTCTTTGTCCCTGGCAGGCGGATGAGCATCGCGGTACCGAAGAACAATCAAGGCCTCCTGCTCCTCATGCGGGCGAGGGATGCTGTGCATCGACAGGCGATCAAATACTACCGCGCCACTCACCGGAAGGAAGTTTAGCATTACACTTTCTTACCACGTCTCTCCTTAGTCGAAACCGCGGATGATGCGGTCGTAGCAACGTAGCCTTTCAAATGCAAGAGCCCCGTGTCGCCACAGGGCTCTTTAGTTTCGCTGACCCTCCTTCTTCCTCAAGGATTTATGAAAAGGGACAGGCCGCGGGCCGATCGTGAAGGCATAGCTGATTGCACCGCCGCCGCCCGTCACCTGTATCGCAACGAGTCGATCAATCCGATGCTTCGTCCCCCACGGGAACAGAATTACGGGAAATTTGCGAGGAACGAAGATCGCGCGACTATCATTCACTATCTGAAAGGTCGCGTTCACGGTCGGCTCGCTGCCAAGATATGATTTGAACCTGAATTCGCCCCTACGTTCGTATGACCTGACAGCTGCATAGACCCAGTACGTGAAAATGACCGGTTTGAACCATCGCCGGTGCTTGAGCTCATGAGCGTCGAAGAAGTAATCTCGACCGGGTTCGTAGTCAGGCAGAAACATCTTGGGATCGGTGCTGAACTCGAACTGGGTGGCAGCGATCTGCTGCAGAAACGGTTTGGTTTCCAGATCAGGTACCTCATCCCAGGCAGCCACTACGGACACGGTCGCTATCACTGACAACGTTATCGCTATACATATTCTCACGGGCATCCCCCTGTAAATGATCAATGACTGGTGCAGTATATCCGACACGGCCGGATTGACAAGCTTTCCCGCTGTTGACAGCAGTGAATAAATCTGTTAGTATTCGAATATTCTGCTCAGCTACTTATGAAAAACGCACTTCTGGTTATACAGATTGTCGTATCTGTATTACTTATCACGTCGATTCTTATCCAACAGCGCGGCTCAGGTCTTGGCATGGCTTTTGGCGGTGCGAACGCCATCTACCGCACGAAACGCGGTGCTGAAAAAATAATTTTTCGGGCGACCATCGTGCTCGCCATCCTCTTTCTCCTGACCTCGATAGCGCATCTATTCATCTAGCTAATCTTTAAAGTACCGAACAACCATTCATCCACTCACTCGGCTGTGGCAGCGCCTGGCGCATATTTTTTCATTGCGTTGGCGGAAAAGATCTGATAGCGGAAGCCCAGTAGCATTGCACGAACAGCTTGATACGAAAATGCTCGCGCATCTCAATGCGCGAAAGATCCCGACGCCGGCCCAACTCGCATATTTGCCGCGTATCCTTTCGGTGAAGGAAAAGCGCTCGCTCCTCGTGGCGCTTCTGGTGTTCATCGTAGCGGGCGCGCTCCTCGGCGGCCGCACTTGGCTCCGCGTCACGACCGCCTCGCCAAAAAGCGGCGGTAGCTATACGGAGGGGCTGATCGGGTCGCCACGATTTATAAATCCTGTGCTGACTTCGAGCAACGACGCCGATCGGGACATCAGCAGTCTGGTGTATGCAGGCCTCTTCAGGATCGACGCCACTGGCGGTCTCATTCCGGACATGGCCGACTCGGTCTCGGTGAGCGAGGACCAGAAGGTCTACACGATCGCGCTGAAGGAAAATCTCACCTGGCATGATGGCGAGCCGGTTTCCGTCGAAGACATCGTCTATACGATGCATACGATCCAGGACCCTGCTCTGAAGAGCCCTCTGCGCGTGACATTTGTCGGCATTGCGGTGACTCGCGTCGACCGAAACACGGTCATGTTCTCCTTACAGCGCCCCTCCCCGTCATTTCTCTCGGCCCTGACCGTAGGCATTCTTCCTGAGCATATTTGGTATTCGATCCCCACGGCGCAGGCACACCTCGCAGAATACAACATCAAGCCGATCGGTTCCGGAAAATACAAGTTCAAAACATTGACGAAGGATTCCACGGGAGTCATTCGTTCGATGACACTGCAGCGGTTCGATCAGTTCCACGGCGCTCGCCCGTATATCGACGAACTGACCTTCAAATTTTACGCTGACTTCCCGACAGCCCTTGAGGCGCTACAGAACAAGAACGTCGAAGGACTGAGCTTTCTGCCGATCTCGTACCAAGAAGCACTCAAGGACAGTAAGAACATCGAACTGAAACAGCTGACGATCCCACAGTATAATGCGCTTTTCTTCAATCCTGAGAACAACGCACTCCTGAAGGACCGGGCAATTCGAAGCGCTCTCGCGAAAGCGGTCGACCGCGACCGTATCGTCCGTGAGGCGCTCGGCGATAACGGTACGGCGATCATGGCCCCCTTGATCCCGGGGTTCAATGGCGATATGACCGCGAGCAACAAGCTCAGCTATGATCCGGACGCAGCGAAATCAATCCTGGATGAAACGGGCTGGAAATTCGCTGAAGGCGCCACAGTCCGCACTAAGGATGAAGCCGAGCTGGCCGTCCGTATCACGACGATCGACCAGGACGCGAATATCCAGGCCGCGAACATCATCCGCGAGAACTGGGAAGCTGTCGGCCTCAAAGCGTCCGTCGATATCATCTCGCGGGAGAGGATCAGAAAGGATATCATCGAGCCCCGCGCATACGAGATCCTGCTCTTCGGACAGATCATTACTTCAGGCCCTGACACCTATGCACTGTGGCACTCGAGCCAGAATCTGCATCCCGGAAATAATCTCAGCGTCCTCGCGAACAAGGACGTCGATCAAGCCCTCGAAACGCTCCGGAATACTACAGATGCGGTCGCGCAGACCGAATTGTACCAAAAATTCATCGATAAAATCGCTGAGGAAGTCTTCGCCGTCTTCCTCTACAATCCTCAGTACCTGTACCCGATCAGCCGCTCGATCCATGGGACCGAAAATCTCTCACGGATCGCCGTCCCGGCAGATCGATTCGCGTCCATCAGCGACTGGTATGTAAAAGTCTCACGAAATCTCAAATAACGAACTGAATGCACACAACTATGACAGCAAAACCATCAACATCACAGCGTCGGCGACCGTCGAGCCGCGGGCGCGGGCACTACGGCATGCACCGTAGGCCGCCATCCGACGCTATCGTCGTCTCAAAGAGCCAGCAATCGCGAGCCGCGAGCGGTGTCCTTCGGGTCATCCCCGTCGGCGGCTGCGAGGAAGTCGGTCGGAACATGACCATCTTCGAATACGGGGATGATATCATCATCATCGACATGGGACTCCAGTGGCCGGAAGAAGACATGCCTGGTATCGACTACATCATTCCCAATATCGAATATCTGAAGGGGAAAGAAAAAAATATCCGCGGCATCATCATCACCCACGGCCACTACGACCACATCGGCGCGATACCACATCTCGCTCCGCCGCTTGGCAATCCTCCGATCTTCGGTACGCCTCTGACACTCGGCATCATCGCGAAACGCCAGGAAGACTTCAAAACAGCACCACTGAACCTGAAATCCGTGGACCGCGATACCGTCCTCAAGCTCGGCATATTCACCGTGAGTTTCTTCGGCGTGAGCCACAACATTCCGGACTCGGTCGGCGTCATCGTTGACACGCCCTACGGCAAGATCGTCCATACGGGCGACTTCAAGCTCGATCCGAACTACTCTGGCGACAGGCCTGCGGAGATCGACAAGATCCAGAATCTCGGCAAGGAGAACGTGCTCGCCCTCATGGCGGACAGCACGAACGCGTCCCAACCAGGCCGCCAGCTCACTGAGGGCGAGATCCAAGGAAATATCGATCAGATCATCTCGGACGCTCCGGGACGCACTATCATCGGAACCTTCTCATCGCTCCTGGGCCGTATCCAGCAGATCATCTGGGCCGCTGAGAAACAACGAAAAAAGGTGATCATCGAAGGATACAGCATGAAGCGGAACTTCGAGCTCGCACAAGCGCTCGGATACATGAAAACCAAACGGGATACGATTATCGACATCAAGGACATGGGTGACTACCCGAACAGCCGCATCATCATCATGTGCACTGGCGCCCAAGGCGAAGGACGGGCGGTCCTCATGCGCATCGCGAATAAAGAGCACCGTGTCTTGAAGATCGAGAAGGGCGACACGGTGGTGTTCTCCTCATCGGTCATTCCTGGTAACGAGCGTTCCGTTCAGCGGCTCAAGGACCAATTGTACCGTCTCGGCGCTGAAGTGATCCACTACCAGATGATGGATGTGCATGCGGGCGGCCACGCGAAACAGGACGACCTCCTCGATACCATCGCCATGGTCAAGCCGCGCTACCACATACCGGTCTACGGCAATCATTCCTTCCTCAGGATACACGCGAAAATCGCTCTGAAAGCAGGCATCCCTGAGAAGAACATCTTCGTGCCTGACAACGGCCAGATCATCGAGTTCACCTCCCGCGGCGGCTTCCTCACGAAAAACAAGATACCGAGCGACTATGTCTTTGTTGACGGCCTCGGCGTCGGCGACGTCTCACACGTCGTTCTGCGCGATCGACAGATGATGGCCGAAGACGGTATGCTCGTCGTCATTGCGACCGTGAACGGACGAAATGGCACGCTCGTGAACTCGCCCGACATCATCTCCCGCGGCTTTATCTACATGCGCGAAAACAAGAAACTCGTTGAGCAGATCCGCGCGAAGATCAAAGGGGTTATGGGTGAATACAACCCGAAGGGCCAGCAGAACGAAAGCTATGTGAAAGACAAGATCCGAAATGAACTCGGACAGTTCATCTTCACGAAGACAGAGCGGCGCCCGATGATCCTGCCGGTTATCATTGAAGTATAGGGAGTAAATGCTAAACTCCGTATATCGAATGGCAAATAAGAAAGCAGTCCAAAAACCATGAAAACACTCTTCTCTGGTATCAAGCCGACCGGCGAACTGCACATCGGCAACTACCTCGGCGCAGTCCGGAACTGGGTCGCGCTGCAAAAGGACTACTCCTGCATCTACTCGATCGTCGACTACCACGCACTGACGACGCCGATCGAGCAAGAGGAACTGAAAACGAACACGATACGGCTTGCTGCCGACCTGCTCTCGCTCGGCATTGACCCAAAAAAATCCATCCTCTTCAGGCAATCCGATGTGCCCGAGCACACTGAGCTCGCGTGGATCTTCGCCTGTCTGACGCCGGTACCTGAGCTGGAGCGGATGACGCAGTACAAGGACTTCGTGCGCGACGGCCGCGCTACCGCGAACGCCGGCCTTTTGACCTATCCCGTGCTCCAGACAGCGGACATTTTGCTCTATATGGCCGAATACGTTCCGGTCGGCGAGGATCAGCTCCAGCACCTGGAGCTCGGCCGCATCATCGCGCGAAAATTCAACAAACGGTACGGGTCGTTCTTTCCCGAGATACAGCCTGTTCTCTCAGAGAACGTTCGTGTCATGGCGTTGAATGACCCTGGTAAAAAAATGAGCAAATCGCTGGGTCCAAAAAGCTATATCGCGCTCAGGGACGCGGCTGATGTCGTGAAACAAAAGATCCAAAAAGCGGTCACCGATTCGCTGGATAGCACAAACTCGCTGACCGGCGGGCACAATCTTCTGACCCTTTTCAAGCAGTTCGGACCTCACGAACGCGCCGAGCATTTCGAGCGTGCCCACGCATTGAAAAAACTTTCCTACGACGAGCTGAAACGCGACCTGATCCGCGAGTTGAACGGCTTCCTTGAACCGATCCGCGTGAAACGCGCACACTACGACGCACACCCGAAGGAGATCGAAAAAATTCTTTCTACAGGAGCAAAGCACGCGAGAGTCATCGCCCAAAAAACGCTCAGCGCAGTCCGCAAAAAAATAGGACTCTCGTGAGTACGCGATTCTATTTTGAAACGTAGATCCGCTCGAGGACGCTTTTGACGGTATCCTTCTCGGTCAGTTCCACGCCGCCGTCCTTCAGATTATCGAAGATCCAGTTCAGAGGCTTTGCAAGCTTCTGTGCTTCTGATTTCGAGACCGACGTCTTCTCCATGATCAGCTTTATGAAATCGCCTTTGTTGCCGGCCGCTTCCTGAGCCGGAAGCGCCGCGATTTTCTCAGCGACGCCGGACCCGGCATGCGTGGCATTCAAGGTATCCGCTTGCTCGCGATATGTTTCCATGAATTTGAGAAGCTTATTTGCGAAGCGGCCGGGCGCAACCTTCAGATCTTTCAGTCCCTCAATGTGCGC
>JBBTUM010000115.1:0-1259 GCA_038063795.1 Patescibacteria group bacterium
TGGCGAAGGGTATCAAGCATTTTCATGTCAGAGGACACGGTGGATAGTTTGTCCCTGAAATCGTCACAATCGCCCGGTTTGAAGTAGAGTGCGGCATCCCCTGCTATTTCTGGTGTTGCTCCTGCGCGGGCCGCCAATACAGGTATGCCGGCGCTCATCGCCTCAAGTACCGGCATGCCAAAACCCTCGTGCACTGACGGCATGATGAAAAGTTGCGCCGCGCGATACGCTGCTGCAAGCGTGGAATCGTCTACCATGCCCCAGAAGTGGATGTACTTGTAGTCCATAGCTGGATAACGAATCTCAAGTGCTGAGTAGAAAGCATCACGTTTACCGATAAGCACAAGTTCGGTACCCGGATTCTCGTGGACCCACATGGAAAACTGCTGCAAAAGAAAATCCAGGTTTTTATGTGGGTACGCATTGCCGACATACAGTGCATATTTTTTAGGAAGCCGGAGGTCCCGGTAGTTAACGTCGTTCGTGCCTGCACAGGATGTGATGCCGTTGTAAATAACGGTGACCTTTCCGCTGGTATGTGGGTAGTGTCTCACGATGTCATTGCGAGAATACTTAGAGACCGTGATGATCTTTCGAGCCCGTTTCAAGGCGCTTGAAAGTGCGGCCTTGTAGGCGACGAATTTTACGAAAAAATACGCGGGGTTCCTCGTGCTCAGGTGAGTGCCCTGAGATTGCAGCAGTATCAGGTCATGTATGGTAACGACAAATGGTCTCCGGTACAGCAGCGGAACGTTAAAATGCGTAAAATGCATGAGATCGAGATTGAAACGTCTGAGAAAGAATGGCCACGCCGTCTGTTCGCTGAATCCATACCATCGATACGGTACCCGAACGGGATGAAAGTTGTCAGCCAGTTCCGAAATTTTAGCGTCAGTGCGTATAAAAATAAAATAGGTGTTCTCGCGGTCGAGTTTCGCGAGATGCATAATGATCTCACCCGTGTATCGGTCAATGCCTTGCTTGGTGGAGGCCCAGAATCTTGCATCAATTCCTATTCGCATATGTTTCTAGCATAGCACGAAGCGTTTGATCGACACAGGCGGTCCATGAATAAGCTGGCGCAGGGGTCGCCCGCTTCGGATTCGCAAGGAGGTGTTCTAGTACCCGTACGTATTCGGCGATATTGTAGGGGTTCACGTACCACGCTGAAGTCCTCAAGATCTCAGGCAAGGAGGTTCTGTAGCTCGTGATGACAGGAGTGCCATACGATAGAGCTTCAAGAGGGGGGAACCCAAAAC
>JBBTUM010000116.1:0-3532 GCA_038063795.1 Patescibacteria group bacterium
GCAGATAATCAAAACGTAAGGCAACAGCAGCCGGATAAGCAAGTAAGGCAATGAGAATGATAGAGGCGGCGATGCGTCCCATTTTTTCGTACAACACATCGATGAGCGACCCGGCAGCGATGGAAAGCGCTGGTATCACCGCGTAAATATATCGCGTTTCAAAGTGAAAAAAAACATGCAGCACGATGAAGTAGACGAATGTGCCTATAAGGACCGAACGATTCTGCGAACGATACCGATACGCAAGAAGGAGCCCTGCAAGGGCTCCAAAAAATATCACAGGATCGCTATAGAACAAAGCGCGGAATCCGAACGCTACTGTCGCAAGGATCGAAATCAAGGAAAAGGACCTGCCAGTACCGCTTAGTGCGAGCGAGAAGAGGCCACCATACTCCTTCACAAAATATGGTGCATGGAGCGCGATCAATACGCCGCCGACAGCGACCCACAGAACCACGTTCAATAGTGCGAAATTTCTTGCGTTCGAAAGCTTCGTTCTATTCCATAACGCATAGATCGCCGCAGCGATGCCTCCCAAGACCGTGATCGATGTGATCCCCGCAGCGACGCCAGCGGCGAACCCGGGCATCCACCTCCTGCCATGCCCATTCTGCACATACCGCACCGTAAGAAAAAAAACGAGATACGCGCATAGTATGGAGAATGACCAGTGCTTCATCCAGTGAGCGAGATTCACGTGCATAAAACTTACCGAAAGAAATGCGAGCGCCACATATGCAACGCGCCGAGAATATAGCCGCTGTGCAAGTAAATACGTAATGATGGCGACACCAGCGGCGCTCACGGCTGATGCCGCTCGCGCCGCAAACCAAATCCCTTCCTGATGTAGGGCAAAATAATTCTGCAGCTCAGCGAAAGAAAGTCCAACGGTGATCCACTTCAAGATAATAACAGGCGCCGAAAATAAAATGATGATGTAGGGGATCACTGGCGGGTAATATAGCAGAGCAAATGCCTGGGGATGCAGAATGGGCAACGCCGTTCGTAATTGAAGCATCGTCAATGCGCCACCGATAAGCGACTCCTCATCACCCAGGAGGTGAAGAGGCAGGCCATAGCGCAAGCCGATCATGCTTATGGCAAGACCCGCCAGTACCAGAGCCCCCGTCCAGCCATACGCGCTCCATCGTTCAACGAGAGATGACATTGTAGAAGGAAGTAAAAAAGATTAAAAATTCACGAATAGCTCACGATATGACTCGCACACTTGTGCGAACAATGACTCACTGATGCGTCTATTCGTCTGTGAAGCATACTGTCGCCCTTTATCATGTCGAAAATCGACTATTTTTTCAACAAGTGCGGCAGCTGACTGCGCAGGAACATAACTGATATCGGCGCCGGCAAGAAGCTCGCGGCATGCTGCAGACTCCCGCGTAATAACAGCTTTACCGCACGCCATATATTCATGGAGCTTGTTCGGCACGACGCGGTCCACCTTATCGCTGGCCCCGAAGATGCCAAGGCAGAGATCCGAGGCGTTCACGAACGAGGCGAGTTGTTCATAAGGGACCGCATCATGGAAGGTGATATTCGTGAGCTTGCGCTCCTCAACGCTCCTCCGGATGGACGCATACTCCTGTCCTTTGCTGCCCAGCAGATGAAAGACATACGTCTCGTCATGCAAAAGCATGTCTGCCGCATCAAGGATCAATCCGACATTATGCAGCGGTGAATACCGCCCATGCCAGTAAACAACGAAGGGGTCTGTATCGCTCTTTTTGACACGCTCGGGACGGAACAGATCAATATCGGTCGCGACAGGTATCACCACAAGTTTCTCCCGCGGGATACCTAGCTCACGAGAAAAAAAATCGAGGTGCTGCCGCGTGTCAATTATCACGCGAGTGGCGAGCCGACAGGCGAGCCAATCAAGCGCACGCAAGGCTCTCGCGTGCGCCGAACGTGGCTGGACCAGACCTCGATCCGCTACATAGGTATCGAAAAGGGAGACGAATGAATCAAAAAATATCGGCGCGCGAGTCGCAAGTCGTGCGCTGAGCATCGCCGTATGGCCTGGAAATCCGACATAGAGCGCGCTATGCGGTGTCCTTGCGCCCTTGCTCACGAGTCGAAGATACTTCCCGAGGCCACGCTTCCTGTCGCACAGCTCGATATAGCTGACCGACAACGCGTCAAGCGCTTTCCTGAACACGCGATTGCGAGGATAGTCAGGGTTGTAGGTTCCGAAGAGAGCGATAGGTTTCATCGCTTTCTCAATGCGACAATGAATTGGAAAGCAAAGAGACCCGGTGGCAGCACCCGGTGCAACGGATTGAGAACGTTCGGATGCAGGAGGTGATTCGTTGCGATGATGTCAAAACCGCTGCGCTCCGTCAGCTCTTTCAGGAATCCCCACGAAAAAAGATGGATGTGTCCCCACTCAAAAACACCGAATTCGCTGTAGCGATGCCGTCCGAGCAAGAATTTCACACGCTGCGACCACAGAAGAAGATTCGGCGTCGACAAGATCAGAATGCCTTTTTTTGACAAGAGACTCCCCACGGTACTCAGGAAAACATCAGGTCTGAACAGATGCTCGATGAGCTCTGATGCAACGATGACGTCAAAAGTCCTCTCAAGCGAGGACGCCCAACCCTCCTCCTCGACCGATAACACGAATGTCTGATCATACAACGCCGCGTATTTCCTCACGAGGTGTTCCGCGAGATCGACGCCGACGAGATAGACATCGTCGTCGGTGTACCGTCTGCGACAGTGATTCGCGATCTCGGCACTACCGATCCCGATATCAAGCAACGAGGCACGTGATCCATGAAAAGTTCGTAAGGCATTGTCAACAAGCGAAAGAACACGCTCTCTGCGCGTCGAACTCATGCGATACTGATCGCCTGTTAATGCATAGTAACGATCGAGAGGACTCTGGGCCATGAAGCTCTTTTGTTCAGTTGATAGACACCGGGAATCACTGGAATTGCTTTATGATCTTTGTCACCAAACCGTCCAACGAATGCTCCCGCACGACAAGACTCCGCGCAGTCTCTCGCGACCGTACCTGCGAATCATCCGAACGCTTCAGAAGCGCGTCTATTGCGTGCGCAATGCTCGCGGGTCCTGCGTCTGATATAAAGGATTCAGGAGGCAGAAGCTTAACAAAGGCATCGTTCGAGGTCAACACAAGGCTTCCGCACGCCATCGCCTCAAGAACGGCCTTATCGAGGCTACCGGTCGTACTGAGATTCAGAAAAAGACCCGTCCGCTGGTACAATGCAACGGTCTCGCTATGAGGAATACCGGCCAGGAGTCGGACGCGGTTCTCAAGTCCTTTGTTTCTGATCAAGACAAGAAGGGCATCACGATAAGCCGCGTCAGTAGGCTTCGGTACGTCGCCGACGATATCGAGCCGGATCGCCGGATCTGTCAGCAGAGACATGGCTTCGATCATCAGTTCATAATGCTTCGAAGGACTGAGCCGGCCGACCGAAATGAGCAGATTCCGGTCGCGCTGCCATTCCCCGGGCCGGAAAACATCAGTATCAATGCCGTGACC
>JBBTUM010000117.1:0-1101 GCA_038063795.1 Patescibacteria group bacterium
CGCCTCACTGCCTAATCGTTTCCGCCGATCACCGTCGGCCAATAGAGCCCGTAGCGTATTCGACCATGCCTCCGAATCGCCCGCAGGGACGAGCGTACCTCCGCCACTCTCTGAAACAGCATCGGTGATGCCCTCGAGTCGAGATGCAACGACTGGCACGCCGCAAGACGCCGCCTCCAGAGCAGTGATGCCGAAACCCTCGATGGTGCCGGGGACTGAGATATTCGGCATGATATAGATGTCAGCGGTATTGTACAGTACCCGCAACGCCTCATCGCTGACGTTCGTCAAGAGCACCACCTTGTCACCCCAGTGCTTCTCCGTAATGACGTGTTTACAAGCTTCATACTCATCGGCATCTCCAGTGCCACCCATGACGCGGTGTGCCCCAGCGAACACTATGAACGCGTCGTCTGGTAAAGACGGGGCGACATGCTCCAAGAACCATACGCTACCCTTCCGCGCTACGTAGCGCCCCGTTTTCAAAATGATCTTTCTGTCTCCAAGCTGCCTTCCGAGCAACTGCTCCAGATCGCGACGAGAGATGGACGGGTCATGCCACGCATCATTGATGCCATTCGGGATTATCTCGGTCGGCACAGAGACCTTCATCTCTCGTATGATGTCGTTCGTCGCATGGCTCACCGCTATCAAAAGATGGCACCGTTTCAGTGACGGGAGCATGACCGTGCGATATACCCGAGGGACCATCCCCCGTCTTTTCGCGAACAGGACATCAAGCCCGTGGACGATGCATACGGCCCGAGACGCCGGGTGAAAAAAACGTACCGCCGCGGCCAGGGGCGCAAGCACAGCATCGCCCAACAAGAGCACGTCTCCTCGCTTCATTCTGCAAAGCAGGAAGAAAAAAGAATAGATAAAAAAAATCGGAAGCAGGAGGCGGCCAAAAAAATTTCGTATACGTATCACCTCCCCGCTTTCCACCAGCGCATGAGAGAGTTCAAAATTCTGGCGTTCTATGCCGCCGTCGGTAGGATGCCGCCCTCTTGAAACAAAAAAAATACGCATAAACCGCCTACTTGTCCCCATCAAATAATTTTTTTCGCGCGAGATAGAGAAGGTCGTCCTGTCCCCGATGGA
>JBBTUM010000117.1:1111-2842 GCA_038063795.1 Patescibacteria group bacterium
ACCCCGCTGTTTTATTGCTTCAGCGGTTTTGGCAATTGTTTCTTCTGATGGTAGAGAGCCTCATCCTGTCCTCGATGGATCCGGTTCAGCATGTCCGCGACAAGACCGACGAACCAGATCGTGATCCCCGTAAGGTTCAGGAATGCGCCCCCGAAACCGATGATCTTGTACGGACTGAAACTTCCGGTACTGAAATAGAACCACAGCATCCATACGTCGAGCGTCACACCGATGAAAAAGATGCCCGCACCGATAAGACCGAAGAATTTCATCGGCTGATAGTCGCGGATCGTCCGCACCATGATCTTCAGGACCCTCCAGCCATAGTGCCAGAGGTTGGAGCTGATATGGGAATGACGGTCCTTGAAATAGCGAACTGAGATCGGAACCTCCTGCATGACAAGGCCTTTGAACAGGAGGTCCAGGAGCACTTCCTGCGTATAGGTAAAACGACTGCTGATATTGATGCGGAACAATGCCTCGCGGCTGTAGGCGCGGAACCCACAGGCGATATCCCTGACGGTCGTTCCGGTCACCCAGCTGATGAAACGCGCGAGGATATGGTTGCCCAGCAGTTTCATCCTCGGGATGTCTCCCGGCGCGCCGTTCAAGAATCGGGATCCGAGGACGAAATCCGTCCTCTGATCAAGAAGCGGCTGCAGTACTTTCGGGACATCCTGTACTTCGAACTGGCCGTCGGCATCGAAAAATACCATCGCGTCAAAGCCGTGTTCCAGGCAATACGTCACTGCAGTCTGGAACGTCAGGCCCAAGCCCTTGTTTCTCGCGTGCTGAACCAGAGTAGTGTTCTTCGCGCGGACGATAGCGGCCGTCTGATCGGTCGAACCGTCATCGACGACGATGATCGTGAGGCCTCGCAACGCCTCTGCGCCGTGAATGGCGTCGAGGACCACCCCGATGGACCCCGCTTCATTGTACGCAGGCAACACGAGCGCTATATTCTTTTCTTGGTACATATAACCTTCACTTTTTCAATGCATATATCCACGCCTCAGTATCCTCATACACTAGCTCAAAATACACATTTTGTGCAAACGTGCTTTGCATGGCCGTATGATCTTTCTCAATCAAAGCATAGCGAGCTCCCAGCTCATCGCCCACGAAGCCCAGGAGATCTTCGCTTTCGCCGCGGGCAGTGAGCGCCGCCCATCTAGCGTGAAGATCCGCGTCATAGTTGTACATGAAGGTCGGATCAAGCCCGATGATATAACGGTTGTGGTCATTGAAGTAAAAAAGCATCGGCCAGTCGTCCCAGTCGCTATGCAGAACGATGCTTTCCGGCTCGGAATGCTCGCGAAGCCAGGTAAGCGCTGCGCGGTACTTGGTGAGCGATACGCCTCCTGCTATCTCGGCGCGTACCGAGGTGATCTGTGCGATAGGGCCCAGCTTCGGCAGGAAGACAAAAACCACGGCAACGATGAAGAGCAACAGACGCACATTCTCGCGAAGACGCGGAACCGATGGACGCCATGTATCCCAAACGTCCCTGAAGAAATGTTTCGGGAAGATATCCGAATAGACGAATGCCGAACTCAGAACGACCATCGGCGCCGACAGCTCGATGTAGCGTCGGGATTTGATCGTAAAAAGAAGGAGGAGGCTGGTCAACGCAAGGCTGAACCAGGTTCGTTCGCGTATCCGCGACGTGTTCCTCGATACAAGAACTATCGCGGCACAAAAAAAGACGGCGCTATAACCGTAGCATCCGGC
>JBBTUM010000117.1:2852-9233 GCA_038063795.1 Patescibacteria group bacterium
AATCCGGCGAACTCAAGAGGCGAGAGCGATGACCATTCACCGCCGACATTCAGGCCGGTCCCCGCATTAACTATCGCGATCTGCCAAACCTGCTGCCAGTAGAAGTAAAGATTCTGGGGCCAGTACGGATTGAAGAGCAGACCGGCGGCTGTCCCGCCGATTGTCGCGAGCGACAAACCGAGCCAAGAGCGTCTTCTCATAGACATGCCTTGAGGAACTTCAACGCGCTCGTGGCGCCATACGCGGTGGAGCATAGCAACTGCTAGACAGGCGGCTGCCACGACCCACGACAGGAACCAGCCACCATACAGCCATACGTAGATGCCGTTGAGAAAGAAGAGCGACAGCGAACGCCGCTCGATCAAAGCGGTAAGGATCAGAAGGAAGACGATGAGCGAGATGCTGTTAACCTTCACGAGGCTCAGACGAAAAATGAACGAACTTGTCGCAAGCAACAGCAGTGTGAAAAACAGCGGCGCATATGCTCGCTGTCGTTTCAAAAACCAATAGAGCACGGTAAAGAAGGAGGCGGCAAAAAAAACGGTCGCGAGCTTCACGCCAAGAAGTGGCTTCCCGAATATGACGAAGGGCGCGAGAAGCAGATGATACAAAAGGTGATGGTCCGTGAACGCGTCACGCAACGTCGAAAAATACATCCACGGTAACGTGGTCAGGACCTGTCCTCTGCTGAGGAACAGGGCCATTTTTGCATGATAAAACCCGTCGGGGTCGCCGATCACCGGCGCTCTCTGTATATAGCCCAGAACGACGAAGGCCAGAACGAAAAGAAGTACGAGGTCTACTTTGCGTTCAACCAGCAGCGCTCTCAATGAACGCATAAAAATATCTGCTCTTTTTTAAGTTGTCCTTTGGTACACCACTATCGCTTGTGAGGCAAAACGATGGAGCGAGAGACCGGTCGCGAGCTTCAACAGTTCTTCATCAAGCTGAGATGTCAAGCTCGGGAGGATCTTATACAAATATACCCACGGGAGCCTGCCCGTCAAAAACTGCGTCGGTCGTATCTCGACGCGCTTGAAACCATGACTGGCGAAAAGCATGTCGTGTCGAGAAAGCGTTCGAAATTTAACATGCTGGACCAGTCGCAGCGGAATGAACTGCGGGAATGCCCCATGTATGAAAATATACTTGTTTGACACCTGGCATAAATTTTCTATGGCTTTCTCAAAAACGGCGTCTTCGATGATGTGGTAGAGAACATCAAAGCATAGAACAAGATCGTACGTGGTACCGAGCTTCGAACGCATTGACTCCAGAGGAGCGACGACCTTCTTGATCGGCCGCTCTATCGTAGCCAATGCCTGCTCAGATATGTCGCATGCGGTCATCTCTCGAAAACCAGCATCATAGAGTGCCTGCGAATAGTACCCGATACCAGCGCCCGCATCCAGAACGCTGGCTCGCTTGTCAGGGACGCGCTGCTCTATGAGCTTCAATAAAGCCGCTCTCACTCGCCGATAGAATAGCTCGTTGGTTTGGGTTGAAAATCGCCGGTGACCGACCGTCTTCAGGCCTCCCTGCTGAGTTCGGCGAACCCAATATTGATGATCGTCAAAGTGAGGCATGTGAGATGCGTTCCTTACCGTTTCACATGCTGCTTGAAATAATCGACCCACGGAATACTCGCCGGGTCAAAACCGAGCAAAATGCCCTGATAATAACTGAACCAGCTGCTGTACATGAGCATTGTGAGCGCTTGCTCAAGACGCGTACCTGAGACGCGTATCGAGAGCGCACGGATGCCTTGCTTCTGGAATACCGATCTCGTGACCCGCAGACGCTTCTGGATCTGCGGATCATACAGCGACGAGTCTAAAAAAAGAGCCAACCATGCCTTCGCGTGCTTCTTCAGGCTTCCGAGGCCCTCGAGGAGATGGTGGTTCAGTTCAGGCAGCTTGAAATGCGGCGCGAATACCTTCGCTGTCTCGTTCAGCTGATTGCTGAGGATATGGCCATTGCCGGTCAGGTGTTCAGCAGAAATGATAATGAACGACTGGCCAAGCGTTTCTCTCGCAAGAGCGAGAGGTTGCCCGACATCGATCGCGGAATGACGGGCTGCGTAAAAAAGATCCTCGATGCGGCCGCCGCGGAGAACCGTCTGACGGAGCACAAGATACAGACACGCCATCGTATAGCCGGTGCCGATGCGCGGCTGTCCAGAAGGATTATACGTGGGATCAAAGATGAACGAGGGGACACGATGTTTCCGGGCTTCACGGGCAAGCTGACCACCGGAAGCGATCACGACCGCGGTCAGTTTCTTTCGACGCGCTTCCTGTAAACACGAGAGCATCTCCTCCGTCGTGCCCGAGTAGCTGCAAATGATAACCAGGGTATCTTTGCCGGCATACGACGGCAGGTGATACCCGTGTACGATATGCAGCGGTACGGAAAGCCACGGCTCATAGACCGCGCGCAGGAGGTCGGCACCCAACGCGGAGCCACCCATGCCGCAAAACACAACTGACGTCCACTGACGTCGCGGCAGACGGATCTTCCTCGAATGAAACTCTCGAAAAACATGCTCGATCTGATCCGGCAAGGACACGATCGAAAGACCGACCCTATCTTTATCGAATCTCGTTATAAGCGATTTGATATCTGCGTGGCGTTCCGCCATAGTGATGTATGTATTATCGCTTCTCTGCACGGCAAAGTCAATAAATATCGCATGCTCTCTCGAGACTGGCGGCATGATAAAAAAGACGATATACTACATCCATGTTCAATCCCATGCACATCGGCCACTATACTACATACTTTTACCTGTATTTAGTTGCCACTGGGATCGCTCTGATAGTTTTCGGCATTCTCTTTCTCACCTGGCCGGAACTGCTCGCATACCTGGTGAGCTTTTTCTTCGTGCTGCTCGGAGTAACGAGCCTTATCATCGCATGGCGCGTAAGGCAGTTTGAAAAAAACGTCAAAAAAAAGATGGAGAGTGTCGCTGACACCATCCATGACACGATGAACAATATTACGGACAAGTTTGATGCATTCTAGAGTCACCCAGCAGAACCTTGAAAAACAGCCCCGACGGCTACCGTCGGGGCTGTTGTGTTTCGTGACTGGTTGCAAGCCGCCAACAGATGGTCTATTATGGGCACACGCAAAGTCAGCCAGGAGGTATGACTTTTTTCGTTCATTACCATTCAGGAGAACCCTATGAAACCTATTCAAATGCTCGTCATCGATCTCGGATCGCAGTACAGCCTCGTCATCGGCAGAGCCCTCAGAGAACTCGGCGTCCGCTCAGCCGTTCTTTCGCCAAAACGCGCCGCTGAATGGCTGAAGCAGCACACACCGAAAGGGATCATACTTTCGGGCAGCAGCGACAGCGTCTACAACATCGGCTCGCCAACGCCTGGTCCGGACTTCCTGCGCCATCACGCAGAACCGATCCTTGGGATCTGCTATGGCATGCAGTGGCTTGCCCATGCGCTTGGCGGCTCCGTCACTGCGCATCATGAGGACAAGGAGTACGGCAGCACGAAGGTGATGATCGATTCCAGCGATCCCCTCTTCCTGGGATTACGGGAACAGCAGATCGTCTGGGCCAGCCACGGCGACAGCGTGAGTGGTGTCCCGTCGGGTTTTACCCCGATCGCGGTCTCAGGGGGCGACACCATCGCAGCCATGGCGAATCGCGAACGAAAACTCTGGGGACTGCAGTTCCATCCGGAGGTCGTGCAGACCGCGAACGGCAAACAGATGCTCTCGAACTTCCTCTTCACGATCTGCCAGTGCGAACCGGACTGGAAGCCAGAGAACATTCTCGAATCAATCCAGGCCGAAGTCTCGGAAGCGCTGAAAGATGCAAGCGCGATCATCGGTTTCAGCGGTGGAGTCGACTCGACAACACTCGCTGCGGCGCTCGCGCCTGTACTAGGGGAGCGGCTCAAAGCCGTGTCCATCGACACCGGCGCTCTCAGGGAGTATGACCTTGCCGAGATCACCGCGAATGCTGAGGCGGCTCACGTCAAGGTTCACATCGTCGATGCCGCGGAACGGTTCCTCCAAGCCATCGGCGATACGTCTGATGCCGAAACGAAGCGCGCGCACTTCAAGAGGCTCTACGGCACCATCCTGGAGGAACAAGCGGATCGATTCGGAGCAAAGTTCATCATCCAGGGAAGCCTCGCGACCGACTTCATCGAGTCCGGAGGCGTCGGCGAAGCTGAGCTCATCAAATCTCACCACAACATCGGTCTCAAGCTCAGACTCGAAGAACTCCATCCTTTCCGCAACCTCTTCAAGTATGAGGTACGGGAACTGGGGCGAACCACGGCACTTGCGCTTCCGCTCTCGGTCACCGAGCGAGAACCCTTCCCAGGCCCCGGGCTCTTCATCCGCGTCATCGGCGCACCGCCGACGAAGGAACGGCTCGCCATCGTACGATGGGCCAATAACGAAGTGGTGAAGATCATACGGAAGCATAATCTCCGTGATTCGTACTCCCAGCTGGTCGTCGCGCTCGGATGCGTGAACACGGTCGGCGTCAAAGGCGACACGCGCTCGTACAAACCCTCGATCTGGATACGCGCCGTCGAGACCGCTGATTTCATGACTGCCGAAGGGCA
The DNA here is from genome assembly GCA_038063795.1 of Patescibacteria group bacterium. Classification (GTDB taxonomy): domain Bacteria; phylum Patescibacteriota; class Patescibacteriia; order UBA1558; family 2-01-FULL-52-15; genus JBBTUM01. The sequence continues at coordinate 7,454 of JBBTUM010000117.1, forward strand.
TCAATTCCCGCCAGACGTGAGGCGTGAGATCACGAGCACGCTCACGAAGCACCCCGAGATCGTCCGCGTCATGTATGACGAGACGGACAAGCCACCGGCCACGACCGAGTTCGAATAGTTTTCACTAGGGTACGAGCCGCAGTCCGTTGAACTGCGGGGCGTCTTATTTATTTGAACTTTGTGAGAAAAAACTTTTTTATAATCCAACCGATGCTTGCCGTGATCGGCAGCGTAGCAACATAGAGCCATGGCCGCAATGGAGACTCCGCTGCCACCTCAGGCTTCTCAACCTGCTCTTGAACCTGATCTGCGATGCGCGCTGATATGTCAGAGGTTTCGGCGATCCTAACATCACCTGGATCGATCAAACGCAGACGAGGCGTACCACTTTGATACTGCAAAAAACCGGTTACTGACACCTGCGAGTCCTTTACTAGACGCAGATCGTCCATCGCGACGCCGTCTCCCAGATATACGGCTACTCGTTCATCGCCTTCACTGAGTGAAAAGGATTTTTTATTGACACGGTCGACCGTCCCCTGAACGGTCACGAGTGAACGGTCGAACTCCTCCGAAATATCGATGATGCTGACCTGCTCGGGAATCTCGAGCTGGCTGTGCTCGAGAAAAACGATATCATGGGCGTTCGATATCTTGACGCGAGGCCGCCCCTGAACTATTGACACTTCACCGGTTACTTCAATACGGTCACCGCGGGTAAGCTCCGGGAAGTCTCCTCGATACTGGTAAATCTCCAGGGTCGCCTGTGATGCTGCCGCATCTCCGGCAGACGCGATATACAGCTTCTGAGACCCGATCGCATGCGGAGGTACGACGACAAGTCCTCGGATTGCGACAAGGCTTCCCCGCATCTCTTCGTTCACGAGAGCGACATCTTCGATAACGGACGAGTCATAAGAAGCACCCAAGACATACGGGTTTTCTACGTCGTCAAATGCAGCCTGCGCGCCCGGGGTCAGTGTCGCAAGCCATAACCATTCCTGGCTGACCTCATCGTATGCGTAGGAATGCCCGCTCGGTGCTTTCTCATAGCCCACCGTCTGCCACTCCTGCCCCAGCGGCGTGAGAAGCCGGATCGAATCAGAATCGTTATTCAGCGACAGCTTGCTCACTTCGCGCTCGACAACAAGATATGAATGCGCAGGAACGACTGCCGTCTCCGGAAACACATATGGCGTGCTGCCTCCCTCGTTGTCATCCAGTCTCCAGCCTATAAGCTTAATATCGCTATCTGAGTCATTTTTCAGCTCGATCCACTCGCTGGCGTCCGAGCCGTCAGGGTTTGGCAATGCCTCGGTGATGAGAAGTGCATCTTTGTCAAAAGTTATGGGCGCTATACCTCCCAGCGTCATCTGCTCCACCGGCGTTTCGATATGGATCGAGTGAGAGACCGACGTTACTTGGCCCGCCTCATCGGTAACGGAGAGGACGATTTCATACTCACCGTCACCATCATACGCGTGCGTTGTTTTCTGCTCATCATCAGTCGCATCATCCCCAAAGTCCCACAAGTATGAAAGCTTCCTACTCTCGATATCTGACGATGCCGACCCGTCGAAGGTGATAGATCCACCAATATAATATCTCTCAGGCTTCTCGATCGTAAACGATGCAACCGGCCTCTGGTCAACACTTCCGACGTTCGCCTTTCCGGGAGTTACTTCAGCAGTCCACCGCCATTGGCCATTGACGAAGGCCCATGAGGTGTCTTCTTTCGCCGAACCAGTGTAATCGGTGCGCTCGCGAAAATCGCCGCCGG
>JBBTUM010000117.1:9243-16980 GCA_038063795.1 Patescibacteria group bacterium
ATGCCTCACGGGGGATCTGAAAATATCCGAACGGCTGGATATCTGTCGTGGAAAGATCCGCTTCTGAAATAGTATACACGCGGCTTGTCGCGTCCTGCAATTGCCATCCCGCAAGATCTATCGTGAACGGGCTTTCATTGTAGAGCTCGGTCCATTCCCCGGCGTCCGAGCCCTTGGGATTCGGCAGGATCTCGCTTAGGTGAATGAAATAGGTCATATCGGTGCTCGCCCCAGAGGACACTTCTTCGTCATGGGTGACGACCCCGTCACCATCTGCCGCATCATCTATATCATCTGTAGACGGGGGCAACGTATCGTCATCAGGAACATCGTCATCGCTCGGATCAGTAGAGCTTGCCGTATCGTGCTCGCGAGGCGGCATCCAGCTACCTGGCGTTCCGCCGAGGATGGACGAATCGCTCCATAATACCGCGGGGTCAGAAAACTGTTCGAGATGTACCCGCTCCAGCGTGTAACCGTTCCCATTCCCTCCCCACGATGCATCATACGATACCGACGAAAAAAGAGGATCGGCGCGCGTCAGCGAAAGACCGATCGTTGATGAGGTATTTCTGAGCGACATCACCGTGTCAAAAAGAATGCCGATATACAGAGGGTGCGCGGCAAGCCAGGCCTCCGCATTGTCAGTCAGGATCGCGAACTCGCCCGAGGAAACCGTCGTCGTTCCCTGAACGAGCTGCAGCGTATGCAGGCTGCCGTCGAAGAAACGATAGGCATCGGCCGCAGAACCAGCCACGATGGTGACCGGCTCAGTCCCATAATTAAAAACCTCGACCCACTCTTTGCCGCTATCGCTGCCATCGAGGTCGTACATGATCTCGGTAAACCCGAGTGACGGCACGACCTGTGCTATTGCAAAGGCGGGCGTGCACAAAAACACTACTATGACGTAAATCGCTTTTCGCATATTGGGAAACATCATCCGTGGGTGAGTAGGGCAAACAGGGCATGAAAACCAAACTCACCCGCGGGTTGATGGTCGTACGTTACACCTCCTCAAGCACTAACTCATTCTCGCTCGGCTCTTCTTTCGCCATTGCCGCCTCGGTCCGTGCTGCGGTCGACTTCCCGTTGTGCCCGAGCATGATGATCTCATCGACGATGATGTCGGTGCTGAAGCGCTTCTTGCCTTCCTTGTCCTGCCAGTCATGGTACTGGAGGCGGCCCTCGATATAGACGCGAGACGCCTTGTCAAGATATGTGAGCGCGATCTCTGCAAGCTTCCCCCACGCGATACACCGATGATACTCGGTCTTGTCACGTTTCTCCTTCGTCTTGTGGTCGCGCCACACATAGCCGGTGGCCAGGGTAAATGAAGCAAGCCGTTGGCCTGACGGCAGCTCCCGTGCCTCTGGTTTGCGGGTGAGGCGCCCGATAAGCGTAACCTTATTGATATCCATCGCTTTTCTCTTAATGATAAAACCATAGTAAAGCGATTTACTATGGTAATTTGACAAACACAAACCAAATGCTACCATGGAGGCGATGCCTTTGGCATCAAAATCGCTTTTCGCCAAAAGCCCCGCAAGGGGTTTTTGGTTTGATAAACACGTACTCCGGTCAGGATGCAAACCCTAACCTATCGGATAAGGCGACCCGTTGGAATCAGTCCTGGGCAAAGACGAATGTACCTTATCCACTCTATTTCAAGCAGTCGTTCGCATGAGCCGTCTTATGTTTTCATCAATGACGGCTGCGCGATTCTCTCTGTGCTATCTCGCGAGAGACGGCTGCTTTTTTTAAAAGAACTCAGTCTCCAGAGCGTATTGTAGCAAACAGTTTTGAATGCCTCAAGTTTTGAAAAAAGTCCGCCTACCGTGTACCGATAGGCGGACCCTGAATACAGCGTCAGTCATGACAGTCTGAGGAATTCCTCCAGATCGACTCCTTCCTCCGCCGCGATGACGAGCAAACGTTTGAACTCTTCGCTTTGAATCTGCCGGATGCGTTCCCGGGAAACGTGGAAGAGCTCGCCTACCGCCTCGAGTGTGTACTGACGATCGCAGCCGATGCCGAACCGCAGCGACAGGACTTTCATGCCTCTGAGGCCGTTCTTCCGAGTGGCGAGTTTCACGAGAAGATCCCGTATAATCTCGCGCAAACGATTACGATCCAGATCGGCGTCTGGCCGCGGCACGGTGGCTTCCGCTATATTGTAGCTCCGGGAGACCTCCCCTCCACCGTCCTGCTCTACCATCTCATCGAGCGACAGAACATCTTCAAGGAAGACCTGGATCTGCGCCACGAGCCTCAGATTGATGTGAAGAGCTTTGGAAATCTCCTGCTCGGTCGGATAGCGACCACGCTCAAGGCGAAATCCGTGCTGAAAGTCCCGAATTCGTGGAAGCTTTTGCTGAGCGTACGCCGGCAGGCGAACCACTCGAGACTTATCGTGTATCGCGCGCTTCAATGCCTGCTTGATCCACCAGTTCGCGTAAGTCACGAACTTATTCCCCCGCGTATGGTCGAAGCGATCAGCGGCGGTCATCAGGGCGATATTTCCTTCCTGAATCAGGTCACGGAACTGCAGACCAGGCGCCTGATACCGCTTCGCACACATGATGACAAAGCGCAGGTTCGAAACCACGAACTTCGTATGCGCCGCCTCGTACGTATTGAACTCGACAGCCATTGTCGCTGCCGTTTTCAGAATTTTCTTCTTTCCCGTCTGCAGCGCATACTGCGCGACATTCGAGCAGAGGCTGCTCAGCATGTGGATGAACGTGCCGCGCCGGAACTTCGCGATGCCAGACGCAACTAAAAGCCTTTGCCGCTCGTGCGCCGGAAGAGTGTGAAACGCATCAGAAATGCTCTTGAAGCTTCGTTGCATTTCGGCTCCGAGAACACACTCCTGATCACGATCCAGAAGAGGGTATTGCCGCACTTCTGCAAGATAGCTTTCGAGGTCATCACTGACCCCGAACGATGCCGATCGATAGTATCGTCCACTGGCCATGACGAGCCCTCCGTGTGTTTGTAGCTGTAATGAACGAAATTGCAGTTAATCACCGTGTGTATCAAAAGTCAATAACATCGGGAGATATGAAAAGCCCCCGCATCGTCCAGTGGACAGTGCGGGGGCCGAGTGTATTCCTCCTGGATCGATCGCTCAGTGCCGAAAGTGTCGGTAATGCGTGAAGATCATCGCCATGTCGTGCTCGTTCGCGGCTTCGATCGCTTCCTCATCGCGTGTGCTTCCTCCCGGTTGTACGATCGCCGTAGCACCTGCGGCCGCTACTTGGTCCACTCCGTCACGAAATGGGAAAAACGCTTCGCTCGCGAGCACCGAGCCTTTAAGCGAAATTTTGAGACGTTTCGCGGTATCGGACGCCACATGCACGGCTCCCACTCGCGCGGGTGAACCGCTGCCGATGGCAAGCGTCCGGGTCCCAATTCCGAAAACTACTACATTGGAGCGGGCTGCTTTCGCCACCTTCCATGCGAAAGCGAGAGAAGCATACTCCTCTGTTGTTGGGGGTCGCGTGGTTGCGACCTGTCCCATCCGAACGATCTCCATCGCCGTATCGTATTCCTGCACGAGCATGCCGTTCACAACGCCGCGATAGCTAAGGTCGAGTCTCATCGCCTTCGGATCCCACCGAAGAAGCCTGCGGTTCTTCTTCTTGCGCAAGTACTCGAGCGCTTCGGGCGTAAAGTCCGGGGCGATGAGTACTTCCGTGAATAGCTCATTGACCCGCTCGGCAAGTTCGAGATCCCATGTCTTGTTCACGATGATGATGCCACCGAACGGCGAGTCCGGATCGGTCTCAAACGCGAGATCGAATGCTTCACGAAGTGTCGGTCCGGCTGCGATGCCACACGGTGTCGTATGCTTGGCTATGCTCACGACCGGCAACTCTTCTTCGAGAAAGTCGTTCATCGTGAGAATGGCGCAGTTGGCGTCGAGGATGTTGTTGTAGGACAACTCCTTACCGTGCAGCTGTTCGGCTACGGCAGAAAAAGTGCCGTAGAGCGCCGCGGACTGATGCGGATTCTCGCCATAACGCAGGACCTGCTCGCGCTTGAGCGCCAGATGGATCGTCTCGCCGAACTGCTGCATGTTACCCGCAGCATCCCGCCGGCCGAGATAGTCGGCGATAAGCCCGTCGTAGCGTGCCGTCAGCTGAAACACTTTGCGGGCAAGGCGCTCGTTGGTCGCAGAGGTGATGCCCCCGTCGAGAAGACGCATTTCACCGAGAATCGATGTGTAGTCTGCCGGATCGACCACTATCGTGACGAAACGATGGTTCTTCGCGGCGGCGCGGAGCATGGCCGGTCCGCCGATATCGATGTTCTCGATGGCCATCTCGAACGTGCAGTCCTTGCGAGCAATGGTCTGCTCGAAGGGATAGAGATTGACGACAAGCAGGTCAATGGGCTCGATGCCGTTCTCCCGCATCTCCCGTTGATGAACTTCGTCATCGCGAATACCGAGCAGTCCGCCGTGGATCTTGGGATGCAGGGTCTTCACGCGCCCGCCGAGCATTTCGGGAGACTTCGTGAACTCACTGACCTCAATGACCGGAATCTTGTTCTGTTGAAGCAGTTTGGCGGTCCCGCCCGTGGAAAGTATCTCCACTCCGCGACCGCTCAAGAATTCCGCGAACTCGACGATACCCGTTTTGTCTGAGACAGAGATGAGAGCTCTTCTAAACAGCATCAACTCCTCCTTTGTGTGCGGCAGGCTGCTCGCAGCGCGAACAGCCTGCCGCTCCATGAACCATTGAATCGTTATGGTGCCCTTCCAGCCTAGGCTGCTGCGATGTCGCTCCGATACCTCAACACCTTGCACTGGATCCGCCATTCTACGGCGTCATACACTCGCTCACGTGATTCGACGAGCGTATCACTGAGTGCGGTGACAGAAAGCACCCGGCCGCCCGCAGTATAGATGACACCGTCCTCTTCCGCGGTTCCTGCGTGAAAGACGACAACACTCGGAACCTTCGCTGCCTCTTGCAGACCGACGATCGGAACCCTCGGATACCCTTCAGTCTGTGGGTATCCGTCGGACACCATCACGACGCAAACAGCAAATTTTCGGTACCACTCGATCTTGAGCTTCCTGAGCTGCCCCGCGAGACACGCCTCGACGATGTCGAGGAGATCGGTCCGGAGGAGCCGCATCAGTACCTGCGCCTCGGGGTCACCGAGCCGAGCGTTATATTCTAGTACCTTTACGCCGACGAGGTTGACCATGATGCCGGTGTACAGCCAGCCCATGAACGTCCGGCCGCGCACTCGGAGAGCCTTGAGCGCCGACCCAACGACTCGCCTTTTTACCTGGCGATGGATGAGGAACTTTCGCGTACCAAGGCTGACCGGACCATAGGCGCCCATGCCGCCAGTGTTCGGACCCTCATCGCCGTCCTGCAGCAGCTTGTAATCCCTCGTATACGGCCATATCTCAGAACTTTCACCGTCGGTAATGGCATGCACCGAGAACTCGCTGCCTTTGAGGCATTGCTCGACGATGGCCGCCTGGCCTTCGCCGAAGGACTTCAGCTCGAAGATACGCTGGAGCATGAAGATCGCAGCAGATTCATCCTTGCACTTCGAGACGCCTTTGCCGCGAGCGAGACGTGAGGCCTTGACGATGATCGGGTAGTCGCGACGTTCGTGCACATGTCGCGCCGCCGGTTCGAATTCGGTAAACACCGAGAACCGCGCCGTGGGAATGTTGTTCCTCGCCATGAGATATTTCGCGAACACCTTGTCGCATTCGATCTGGGCTGCATCGCGCCTCGGTCCAAAGGTAGCGACCCCCGCGTCTTGCAGAGCGTCCACGACGCCGAGATCAAGAGGGTTATCAGAACCGGCTATCGCGATATCGATCCCAAGCGACTTAGCCTGATCAACCAGTCGCGCCACATCCTCTATGGTTTTGACGGGATTCTTCAGATCTTCAGCGATCTGCGCAGTGCCTGCGTTCGCCTCCGTCACGAACAAATCGCCGACCCGCTTTGACTGCCGCAGCTTCCACAGAATGGCGTGTTCTCTCCCGCCACTGCCGATAACCAGAACTTTTTTCTTCATACGTTAGCCTCTCTTGTCAACGAACGAGTATGCAAATGAAAAAAGACGAAAGTTCCTTTCGTCCTCCATGTTGCGTGTCAAACGACACCCACACTGTAACAAAATGCCCAGGCTTTGCAAGTAAAATGAAACGGCCCGCGACACCTCCCTTTTCAGGGAGTGCGCGGGCCAGGTCTTGCTCTACGACTTGTACCTTTTAGCGATTCAGCTCAAGCCAGTTGGTGCCTTGATGCAGGCGCAAGTCAACAACCCCCGGTTGCTCCCAGCGCAGTAGCCACTTCAAGGTTTCGCGGTGATGGTCAACGATCTCAGCGTTGTCCTGCTCCAGATCGACGTCAGTGAAGATCCGCCAGGCCCCATCGAGTTCAGCCAGGGCCTGGATGTGCTTCACGTAGACGACGGTCAAACACGATGAGAGTCGCTCTGGTTCATTGTGCACTTCCGTGCCGACGTAGACTAGCTCATCAAAGAGCAGGGTCCTACCGTGCTGTCCATAGAATTCTGCGCTGACACGATTGAGAAGGTCCCGAGGACCCCTGTCCGGCACTGCGGTCGCGCCAGGGATCTGGTACAGACCCTGCCAAGAGCTTTCCTTTTTTCCGGTACGGTGCTTGAGCGCAAAACGAGTCGTGGGTGATCCACATACCGCTGGAAGTATGGGCAGGACTTCCAGAGCAGCCTGCATGCCGCCGATGGCCATGCACCACTCGAAGAGCTCGAGGGGAACGAAACCCTTGTGCGAGCGACGGTGCTCATATATCCTAGCCGCTAGGATTTTGAAAAGGGCTCCCATCTCTGCGAGCGGGGTTGTTCGGATCGCATCGAGCACTAAGCTGTCCATCGCGGACCCTCCTCTCTTATTGTTGAAGAACGGGAATAGCGTATCAAATCGCACGTGAGCAGTTTTGTCAACAATGAAAACAGCGGGCTCCTTTGCAGTCGCCCGCTGTATTTTCGTCCTCCTTTGCTCACCCGAAAAGGTACCTTCTGATCTCCTCGCACATCTCGCGAGGCATTCTGCCGGTAGACTCGTAAAGACCAATGAGCTCCGTGATCGAGAAAACGCTGTGCAGGAGGTACCCAGCTCTCCGAACTTCGTCGGCGCCTCCTTGCTCACGGTCGATGAGAACCAAGATGTCCTGCACTACGAGGCCGTGCGCCGAGAGTTCGCGAGCGCCTTCGAGCTTGCTTCCTGCTCTGGTCACGAGATCGTCGATGACGAGAGCCAGCTCGCCCTTCTTAAAAATGCCAGCGACGATACCTCTGACATGCCGTTCACCGTGCTCCTCCACCTTACCCAGACGCATGGGGCGATACTGCTCAATGTGTCTGCCAAAAGCATCGGCGATAGGTTCGCCGGCCGCGGGAATGCCCACCACATGATCGAAGACGAGCTTGTGATCGAATGCATATCGGTACAACTCATCGCCGATGCTCTGCATGGTCTCCGCGGTGAGGGACCCTGCCGGTGGCAATCTCAGGCTCAGATAGAACGGCGATGGCACCGCATCAGGGTGCATCTCATGATGCTTCAGTGTACGGAAACCAAGGCCTCCAGGCGAACGACGTTTGTCCAGTACCGCGCCGCCGTCGAAGAGCTGCAGCGCGAGTCGCTCTTGACTACGGTTCATACGACCTCCGCTGGTCATACGCGTCCTTGATCTCACGCAGGATGCGCTC
>JBBTUM010000118.1:0-4359 GCA_038063795.1 Patescibacteria group bacterium
ATTTTTCACGACAGTGCCGGCCTGCGTGCCATACCGGAACTTGAAGTAACGGGATTCGCACGATTGAGTCTTATTCTCGCACGGGTTCGCTGATTGGAATCCGAACTTGAACTCGCGAGTGTCGCCAGTATCGCTCTCGATGATCGAATGTGGGAACGGCGAGTCTTTTTCGGCATACGCGCGCGTTGATTGCGTGATGACAAAATCCGATTTTTTCCCGAACCTGCTCCCGTCGATACCGACGACGCATTTGTTCGGCACGAAGCAGGCCCCGAGCTTCAATGACGGATCCAACGGATCCGTGGGACCGCACGTCCCAGGGACCCCATACAGATTTTGGCCGATAGCGATCGCGCTATCACAAACGTCGATCACCCGAACGAGGCGATAATCAGGATGAGTGATGTCAGGCCCGGACGGTTGGTTCACATCTCGGTCGCGAACATTGCTCACGTCAACGAGCGTGAGCGAGCCTATCTCGTACAAATTATAAACGGAGAGTCCAGAATAATCGACAGCATTGACGTCGAAGGATCGAGAGGTGTAATAGCCATACTCGAGACGCTGTGGGCTGGGGATGACCCAGTGCGAACAGCTCAGGGCATCGGTACCCGAGGTACGTTCGTCACAGATACCCACCTGATCGCACAACGATCGGTATGAGTTCGTCGTGGGGTCGAAGACCTCGGTCGCACTGCGACACGAGAGCCATTCGACGCACTGACGGTCCTTCTCGACTTGAATGATACGATTGCTGTCATGCTGGCATGCCGGGTCTCCCGGAGTGCATACGACCGGCGCGACCGGAGCACCGCTATTTGCGAGGCCCACGGCATATGTCTGAGGCGCATTATAAAGTTTGTTTGCCCGATCATTCGTATTCAGGAACAACAAGCATCCTTCGCTCTTCGACACCTGGCCCGAGCACGACGCAGAGTCGATCTGTTCATTGTCGATATAGCTGTATCCGCGAGCCTCGGCGACCGACGGATTCTGCCACAAGACCTCGCCCATTCCTCCACAGTTCGGATATCCGGCGTTACAATCCGCAATCGTGACACACTGCGTCGGATTTGTCCCTGCAGATCCATTGGCATCGACACAGTAGCTGACCCGGCATGACGGCTGGGCTGGATCAGCCACGAGGCAGCTCGGTACCGTCGGATCATAGACGCTCCACTCTTGCCGCATGGCGAAGGTACAGAGTCGCAGCTCCTTTCCTTGGCCGTCCGTTCCCACATCAGCGAGCGTACTGAGGGGCTGCCACTGGCCAATGATATTCATGTCTGCTGCCGCACGGTATACTACCGCCTGATCCCTATCGCTGTACTCCGTATTCATGGTCTGGAACGGTACCGTTTGCTTCTCACATGTATAGCCAGCGGCCGCGCCAAAGAAATTATCACAGTCCGCGTCGGTGAAACACATGGTATTCGTCTCTTCGCCGGTCGCTATGTTCTCACAGTACTGCAAGGCAACTTTCTCGCCACAGGTATACGGTACAACACAATCGAGATCAGTCGTGCACGTTCTCGTATAATCGACATCGATGCCAAATCTGTGACAATAGTCAACATCACTCGGCGCGTCCCATGAGCAGACGAGTCGCGCCTCGACCGGCTTCGGATTCGGATCGTCAAACGACTTCTGAATGTTTACCTCGGCGCTGACGACATACATTGCGTTCTGATCAAGCGTATATATGTTATCGTTCGGAAGCGCTGTGAAACCCTTTGGAGAGACACGAGAGGTGGCAAAATTGCCTGCCGGGTTCGTCGCTGCCAGGTCGTTCGAGCTGCCAGTATTGATGGTCGCGAGAGCATTGCCCCATCCTTTATTTACGTACCATGGGCCTGTCGGTGATATACCGAGGGTAAAGGTTGGATCGCTTATGAAATTCTGGCCTTGCGTATCGGTCGGATCTTTGAACTCAGTACATCCTGCATACTGCTGGGGGCACTGGCCGACCCAGCTGTCATAATTGTATGCGGTGTTTTCCCGAAGTTCGAAATCACTGGACTCAAATGGCAAGAGTCCGTCGTCAGAGCAGCCTAAGGGCGTCTGTCCCTGCTCGAGGCTCTTTTGCTGGAACCAGCCGGTATAGACGCTGCCAAAAATGTTGACGTTTTCCTTGAAGATACAGGTCCTGTCCAGCGGGTTCTTGAAATAAACGTTGCCTCCCTGACTCGTCGTATACTCCTCGCAGAACAGGCCATCATGCGTACAGAGAGTGGTCCCGTACGTGTCGGGGTCATTGATGAGCGCCTGGACCGTATAGCCATCTATGTATTTCGGGTGGATTTCTGGCAGGTCAAGATTCAAGTTCGGAAGTCCGAGCGCGCTGCATCCTTTGTTCTGCTCGAAACAAAGGTTTTCCTCCTGGAAGACGAAGTAGGTGATCTTGTCCTCGGATACGATGACCTCAGACGGATCGTCCTCATTGAAGATCTGCTGGAACGGATTCGTGGAATTGCTCGTATCGATGAACGCCTGGCAGCCGATCACGTCGTCGCTACAGAGGCGGGAGAATGATTTCAGATCGTACTTCGTGTTCGAGCGGTCGGTATAGGTCTGGCAGCCGAGCATGGCTCCGGGGACCGGCGTATCGCACGACGCCGGAGTCACCCACGAATCCTTGATGCGAAACACGTTCGTCACGGCAACGCTCATTCGCACGTTGTCTACGAATACCCGGGGCGTACCGCCTCCCATAGGATCGACAAAATTTAAACGTAACCAGCCGCCTGTAATGTCCTTATTGATAAATAAGGGCCCAAAACGATACAGTTGCCAGTCGCTCGGTCCAGCAACTTCGATCGGCTGAAATGGATTACCTACAACCGGCGGTCCTGGGTCAATGACGCCAGGCCAAACCCTGACAGCGTCTGTATTCTTCATCCAAAACTCAACGTAAACGTCTCGCCCCGCCGGAACGTCAAACTTTCCATCAAACCTTAATATGAAATCCTGCAGCGTGCCGCTTGGATCCGCGTTCGCTAGCGAATGACCTCCTGTCGTCGCTGCCTCTGACGAGACTGACGAAAGACTCGGATCCCACGGGGTGACAGTGCCACTCTCAAACGTGTCATTAAACATCACGCGAAGGTTATTGCCCTGGTTACCACGATAAGCACGGCAATTCTTGTATTCAGGTGCGCACTGTCTGCTCTCGGCGCCGAGGATGAAAAAATTCGTCCCGGTCTCGCTCCGCCTGAACGCCTGACAATCAGCACTTGCCGCGATGACGCGGCTCTCGAGCACATAGTGCGGATTACCCGCAAGGTCGAAGAACTCACGGCAGTCGAGATTGGTCTGCAATTGGGAAGCATCACAGTAAGTGCTTACCGTATTTATGAGATCGTCAATGCAGTTCGTGCCTGAAACGTCGACATTGGTACAAGGCGCCCTACCGGTGTTAGTCACTGGATCGATGATATTGCTCTCGAGGACGCGCCATGTGCGAACCTGATAGCCTGCAGTATCGCTGCCTTCGAGCGTGTAGTACGTGATGCCAAGCGCGTCTTCCACACACTGGCGGATATCGCTGAAGTAGTAGATGCCCTCACCGCCTTGCGCCACTTCTTCGAGGTTCGTGAACTCCTCGCAGCCGACCTGCGTCGCCGGACACTCATCAGCGGTATCAGGAATGAAATCAACGGATCGCGGTGGAGGCGGGGGCAGCGGCACTGCTTCGAGCGTGTCGAAATATCCTGCCGGCTCGAGGAATGACTGATACCCGACACACTCGGAAGGACATGCATCATCCGAGTCGATCTTCCCCGGGATCGAAGGCCCGCCCAGAACCGGCAAATAGACGTCGCAGCCGACATCCTCCTTCGTACACTGGAACTTCGAGAGGCCGTACACAAAACCACTGGTGCCGTATTGCGTGAAACCGCTCGAGATCTGATTGATCTCGTATTTGACCCCGTCGAAGAAGAGATCATGCTGCGCGTTGACTGCATCCAGACAGTCATTTGAGAAAGAAACGATGAGCTGCGTATCCAGGTTCGTGACGGCGAAACTCGTCTTCAACTGATACTGCGTCCACTGGTCGGTGTAGTCGACTGAAGTGGTCTGAGCCGCGAGACTCTGTGATGCTATAGAGATGTCCGCCGTGCACTTCGACCCAGGGTTAATACTGGCCTTGCCCATCCAAGACAGGACAAATGTCTTGTCCGCGAGGATACCAGTTATGACGTTCGTGGAGATACGTCCTGCCCCCTGCAGGGAAAGGGCGACCGTTCCGTGAAACGCGATACTTCCCGACGTGAAGGTCAGGGCCGTACCCTGCCAGCCGTCGAAAGCATCCCGATCGGAGTCATAAAGACAGTCGGGATCGCTGAAATCGGTCGACGC
>JBBTUM010000119.1:0-2897 GCA_038063795.1 Patescibacteria group bacterium
GCTGTATGCATCGCCGGCAAGACATCCCTCATCAGAAGTCGTCGTCGTGACAAATGCTGGAGGGCCTGCGATCATCGCTGCCGATGAGATAGCGAAGACAGATCTCAGACTTGCGCTACTGCCTGAACAACTCCAAAAGCGCCTCCGGCGAATCTTGAATCGGGCAGGCGAAATACACAATCCGATAGATCTTGTTGGCGACGCGAAATTCGACATTTTCAAAAAAACGATCGATACGCTGCTTCATGAGGACTCTTTTGGGAACATTTTGATCATCGTGACGCCACAGACGGTCACGCCCATAGAAGATCTTGCGCGATACATCGGACGCGTGAACAAGAAGACTGATAAACATATCCTGTCGTGTTTTATCGGGGGAAAACGCGTGGAGCCGGCGCATCGTATTCTCAGTTCGTTCGGGACGTCGAATTTCACTTTTCCCTACGACGCCATCCATACGCTTGCTCTCAGCAAAAAGTTCTTTGCGCCTCGTGAGCGCCTTGTCACTGAGATAGCCGACGATACTCGTGGCGAGGCTGGCGCATTTCTGAGCTATGAGCGTATGCAGCGATACCTCTCACGGAGAGGAATGCCCTATACGAAGGGGGTTGTAGTTCGGAAGTCATCTGACATTCAAAAGGTACGATCGTATCCGATCGCGATGAAAGCCCTCTCAACGCGTGCTCTGCACAAGGCTCGCAGCAATGCCCTCCGTCTGAATGTAGCGTCACAGAGCGCCGCTGAATCAGTCTTCACCGAACTCAGCGGTCTATTTTCAGGCAAAGGGCTTGAAGGGGTCCTTGCCCAGCCAATGGTATCAGGCGGGCGTGAATTTTTTATCGGGATCAAGAGAGACCCGCAGTTCGGTCTGGTAACTCTTTTCGGTATCGGGGGAACGCTTGCTGAGGAACTCCATGACATCGTAATGCGCGTCGGCATACTTTCTAAGCGTCACGTAGGGGACATGCTGGCTGAACTTCGCAATCAGCATCTTCTCCAAGACTGCGATATACGCTTCATCTCAGATCTTCTCCTTTCCATCAATCTCATGGCTGCACGCGATCCAAAAATGCTTGAACTCGATTGCAACCCTGTTGTGGTCTTCCGCCAGGGCGGCACCATCATTGATGCTCGCATCAGGTATGCAGCAAAGTAAACAAACACCTATCATCGTCGCTCTCGGACTGGTGCTCTTGTCGGCGAGCAGTGTGGGGTATGCGCAAACGTCCGATGAGAACCTGAAGGATACCGTTGAATTTAGCGCGACGTTCTCGGAGCTTGAAAGTGAGTTCGATGACGCCAGTGTTCGATTCGAAAATGCGCTCGAAGAGAACGATCAGGCGGTACCATCAGGCCTTAAGATTTCTTTTTTTGACGGACAAAATTTAGGCCTCTGGTTAAGCTGGACGCTTCTCGCCGCTCTGCTGCTTTTGCTCGCCAAGGTCCGCCATACCCTTCTGAAGTCGAGAACGGTCACTCTGGAAAGCTCCGTTCCGCTAGGCGATACGACAGGGACTGATCCGTTACGTGATATCTTAGCCAAAAAAAAGGAAACGGCGACTGCATTGGTCACTGGTCCTCGCGGACTTGTGCAACCTGTGAAAACTGTTAAAATAAAGGTGAGGAAGATCGTTAAGAAAAAATAAAAAAATGAAACACATTTTTGTGCGGAAAAAATACGCTGGATTTACTCTTTTAGAACTTCTTGTAGTCGTTGCAATAATCGGTTTTCTTTCGAGCGTTTCGATAGTTGCGCTTACCGCGTCTCAGAAAAGCAGCCGCGATAAGCAGCGAAAGATAGATCAGCTGACCATCATTAAGGCGGCTGAGCTTTATACGACCGATTTCGGGGCACCGCCGGTGCAGTTTTGCGCAGGCAGTGGAAGCTGTGAACCGGTAAGTTCCAACACGGATCTTTTTCATTCCGGAAGACGAGATTTTAAACGTGCGTTTTTTACCTCGGCCATGGCTGCAATACCCGTCTTGGATGATGACCCTGGAGGCACCCCTGGAGGAGGCGGCGGCAGTTTTACAGGTGATACCGTGGTCCTGACACCCGATGGAGCTAGGGCCATTGGGTCTCTGCAGGTTGGGGACGAGGTAATGGGTTACGATGCTATGAGCGGAAAAGCCGTCACAGCACGTGTAAGCCAAAAGAGAAGTCGTATCAGCGATGACTATTTGTTGATCAATGGGTCACTCAGGGTCACCGACGAACATCCTCTTGCACGAGCGTCAAATAAAAGTTATGAGTGGACAAAGGCGAAGGATATACAGATTGGTGACGCTCTAGTTCTTCGTGGCGGCACGACCGCTCTCGTAACCAGCGTCGTGCGTGTGTACGAGCGTGGTGGTATAGAAGTGTTCAACCCGCAAATTGACACGACAAGCAATTATTTTGTTTCATTGGGGAATTCATTTCTTCTTGTCCATAACAAGGGAGGATCAACTGGTGGGTCTGTATGCGGCGATGGAACACGAGATATTACGGAGGACTGCGACGATGGAAACACACTGAACTGTGATTTATGTAATTCGTACTGTGAATGGGGTAGTGGGACGGACTGTGGTGACGGGAACACGCTATGTACCGAGGAGTGTGACGACGGAGCAGGCAATGGCGCCTGTCCCGCAACCTGCAGCTCCCAATGTAGTATCAATAACTGCAATCAAGGCGGTGGCGGATCTTCATGTGGCAACGGGACGTGCGACGCGGGTGAGAACATCAATACGTGTCCCGCTGATTGCGTTGCTGGCGGAGCTACGCCGGCTTCATGTGGCAACGGGACGTGCGACGCGGGTGAGAACCCGGGAAACTGCGGTCAGGATTGTCAGGATCTGAGCATGTGCTACATCGGCGGCCAGTGGAATCTTTGCTGTCTCTTTGGAGGTGAATA
>JBBTUM010000119.1:2907-10448 GCA_038063795.1 Patescibacteria group bacterium
CTGCACAGGCACTGGTTCGACCCAGGGAGCAGGATATTACGGCGTCTGTTCGGGTAATAGCTGTCAGCAGCGGTATCTTCTTCAGCCGCCAACGTATCAGTGCACATCAGATGCTGACTGCACCCCACCTCTCGATAACGCGCAGAAATTCGTGCCCGATAGGACGACGAACTGGCTCATAGGCCTTGATCGCTATATGGCACAGATCCCTAATGACCCCGGACGGCATAATTTTCCGAACGTCGTTGATGTCTCGAAGTACAATAAGTATTACACGAGCTCACATCCTGATATCGTTGCGAACCATGGCCTCTGCGTGTGGGTATCGCTTGAGCGACAGGATGATAACTTCAATCCTTACGTAGATGTGTTGGTGCACCCGACCACACATCTCGACGGTGCCAATGCGAATTTGTACTGGACCGTGCTCTGTCAGAAATAGTCAATGTTTTCCATAGCTCTGCCTGAGAAGGCGCCACAGGAGGTGAGCGAGCAGTTTCCTGAGTATTCCGAGATACTGGTGCAGCTGCTTTTCAATAGAGGACTACGCACGGCTCATGAGGTCGAGCTTTTTTTGAATCCCGAATATCACCATCTGCATGATCCCTACTTGTTCCGACACATGCAGCGCGCCTGTGAGAGGATCTATCGCGCGATACAGAGCCACGAGCTGATCGCCGTTCATGGAGATTATGACGCGGACGGCGTATCGGGGACGGTGATCATCGAATCCGTCTTGAAGGCCCTTGGAGCGCGAACGATGGCGTATTTACCGCATCGGGAGAAAGAGGGTTATGGTCTGAACACCAATACGGTCAACTTCTTTAATGACCAGGGCGCGCGCCTTATCATAACCTGCGACTGCGGGATCAGTAATAGTGAGGAAATACTCCGGGCAACATCGCATGGCATTGATACGATCATTACCGATCACCACCAGATCCCCCCGTCCATACCAGAGGCGTATGCGATCATCCATCCAAAGATACCGGATGAGCCGTATCCTTTCAAATTTCTTGCTGGGGGCGGCGTCGCGTTCAAGCTCGGGCAAGCTCTCCTGCGGCATAGTGCGTGTCAGCTGTCACCGATAGAAAAAGAGCGAACGGAAAAATGGCTGCTTGATCTTACTGCCATCTCCACGGTAGCAGACATGGTCGAGCTCATCGGGGAGAACAGGGTATTGACCCATTATGGGCTTCTCGTGCTCTCAAAGAACCGTCGTCTCGGGTTGAGGCATCTGTATAGCCTTGCGGGCATCGATGAAAAGAAGATCTCGACGCACACGATCGGTTTTCAGATAGCTCCGAGGATCAACGCTGCCGGCCGGATGGACCACGCGAACACCGCGTACAAGCTGCTGACGGCAGAAAGTGATGCTGAAGGACACGAATTCGCGACGCTTCTGGAGTCCCAGAACAGATCTCGGCAAAAAAAGACAGAGGAGATATTCCGCGAAGCGCTTGATCTTGCCGAGGGCCTTGAGGGGTCACCGGTGATAGTTCTCTATCAGAAGCACTGGCTCGCAGGTATAACCGGTTTGGTAGCAAGTAAAATATCGAAACACTTTGGTAAACCTGCTTTCATTCTGGCCTTCGACGGGAAGCGAATAGTAGGATCGGGTAGATCGCCAGAAGGGATCAATATCCTGAGGCCAGTTCATGACATCCGAGAGCGCCTGATATCGTACGGAGGACACTTACAGGCGTGCGGATTTAAGTTCTCTGAGGAGGCTTATGAGGAGGTGGCAGGGCTCCTGAAAAACTCATTTCGGTCGCTCGATGCAGAACGTGGTGAGAGTAGAGGCGTGCCCGTCGATGCTGCGATACGATTATCTGATATCTCATGGGAACTCGTCGATTGGCTTCAAAAATTCGAGCCGTATGGGCAAGTTAATCCCGAGCCGCTTTTTTTTACGGAAAATGTGGAGGTTGTGGCAGCTCGACGAGTCGGTAGCAGTCTCGCGCATCTGAAGCTCGCGCTCCGTTCGATGTCAAAGACACTGCCCGCCATAGCCTTTTCGACAGCTACGAGCGTGCAAGCGGGTGATTTCTTGGATATATTGTATCATGTGCGAACGAACGAGTGGAATGGCAACCGGGAGATCCAACTGAACATAACACAATTGAACGTTCACGAATGAGTCAACACCTTTTCAAGCTGTTCACTGACGGCGGTTCGCGGGGGAATCCAGGACCGGCCGCGATCGGCTGTGTACTGACGCGTGATGATGCAACGCTCGAGACCTTCAAGAAATATATCGGCATTGCAACCAACAACAGCGCGGAATATCAAGCTCTCATCGCAGGGCTTGAGCTTGCTCGAAAAAACAAGGTAAAACAACTTTCGTGCTATCTCGATAGTGAGCTTGTCGTCCGGCAGCTCAATTTTCAATATAAAGTGAAGGACGCTTCACTTGCAGAGTTCTTCATGACACTTCACTCGCTCCGTCAGTTTTTTACAAAAATCACCTTCACGTCGATCCCGCGAGAACAGAACACTGCAGCCGATTTTCTCGTGAACAAGGCGCTGGATGAGGCGCCAAAATAGCTTGTTTTTTTACTTCTCAGATGGTACGCTCCATGACACTGATGAGCACACTATGACGTTTAATTGGCCATATACGACCGATGAGAGGCTCCGCACGCTACTCGAGCCTCAGATATCACACGCGACGCTCTCGCATGCATACGTGTTTCATGGAATTGCCGGTTCAGGGAAGGACAGTCTCATGCGAACATTCGCGCGCGCCATCCAATGCGGCGCCACAGGCAGGCCGTGTGGTAGCTGTGAATCGTGCACCGCGCATAAGCGGCACTCACACCCTGACTTTGTCGATATCGGATTTTTTTCACAAGGCGGTCAAGAAATAACAGTAGATATGGTACGCGAATTTACTCGATCGTTGCTGCACCGCTCTGTTCTTACTGAATCCAAGATCGGCTTGATCAGCGGCGCTGAGCACCTCACGCTTGTTGCTGCGAACGCTCTCTTAAAGATACTGGAGGAGCCGCCGGCACAAGTCGTGATCCTCATGAGTTCCTCCGACCTTGCGAGTATGCCCGCGACGTTGCTATCGCGATGCCAGGCGATACACGTTCGTCGTCTACCGGCTCAGACCATGCGGTTGCTCTACGCTGGAGAGGAGACCAAGGGAGCGAATGCCGAAGAATGTCTTATTCTTGCAGGGGGTCGTATAGCACTGATGGAACGGCTCCTGAATGGCGGCCTCAATGATCATCACGGAAGGATCTCAGCCATCATCACCATGCTGAGCCTATTCCCGAATACGATATCTCAGGAGCTCGATGCGGTATTTCGAAAGCAAAAGAAGGCCTCGGTCGATGGTAAGATTTCCCAGCGTTTCGTTCGTGAGCTCATTCAAGATCTGGAGTCGGTCATCCGCGATATGCTCGTCGTTCACCTCACCCCGCGTCTCGTGAGGAACATCCACTTCAAGTCTGAAATTCAGACCCTAGCGCGTCAACTGCATCCGACGCGAGCGCTCCACTTATTGCGCTCCTTATTTATGCACCAGCAATCCATCGTGCGTGACAGCGGGAACCCCCAGCTTCATTGCGAGTATTTATTTTTAGGAGTTTAACATATGGTCACACAAAAAAGGTTCCTTTTACTTTTAGTGGTTTGTGCGTTTTTTTTGGCAGGGTGCGGCATCGTCAGCGTCAAGGATCGGTCATCTGAAGCAACTCAGCCATCGGCAGGCCTTTATAAAACCTTCGATCGTGGGGATACCTGGAGCCAGATCGGTGAACTGTATGCGCTCGGCGGCACTCGTCAAACGATACAGTATGGAGACATCACCTTTATGAAGTTTGATGATTCGGACCCGAATACTGTCTACATGGGTACAAATAACGGTCTATTCTATTCATATGCGCGTGGTACCGGCTGGTTCAGGACACTGGAGAATAAAGGAGTAGTGAACGACATAGCGATCGACCAGCAGAACCGATGCGTTATTTACGCTGCGGTTCACAATCAGGTATTTAAGACAACCGATTGTGCCCGGTCATGGGAGTTGATCCATTTTAGCTCACTTGCGAGACAGTATTTTACGGCCATCCGTGTCAGCGCCCTTGATAACTCCCGCATCATGCTGGGGACGTCAGATGGCACGCTGCTCGAATCAACTGACGCCGGCTTCTCCTGGGAAGTGCTTTCGTTCTTGAATACGCCTATCACACGCTTCCTCAATCATCCCAACATACCAGGTGATTTCTTCATCGTGACACCTTCCTATGGTATTCAGAGGACCTCAGACGGACTTGCCTTCACCTCGCTTCTCGAGCTTCCGGTTCATAATAATGCCGGAGAACCGCTTAGGGATTCCAAGGACCGCGTAGTGCAACTTCAGTCGCTTTCAGGCACAAAAACCTATTTTGATCTCAAATTCGATACATCGCAGACCGATGGGTTGATTTATGCGAACGCGTATGGTATTTTCCGTCTCATCAATGGCGAGTATTGGCAAGAAATCGAGATACTGAATAAGCCCAAGCAGGCGCGTATTTATAGCATCGCGATTGACGGGTCTGATGGTAAAACAATGTATTTTGGGACCGACGGAGCGTTCTACAATTCGAGCAACGGAGGAGTTGACTGGACCGTAAAGAAATTTCCAGCGGCCGGTGTCCCTAAGCACATTCTTCTTGCTCCGGATAATTTTCAGGAGCTGTACATCGGTTTTACGCCTCGAACTAAATAATCATGCTCGACACCCTACAACCACGAACAAAATTTGAGGAAGCGCTGACCTTCTTTCACGAGCAGACTCACACCCTAAGAACGGGACGTGCCGTGCCTGCGATCGTAGAAAATATCATGGTGAGCGCATACAACGCGAAATCACCCCTTATTCAGCTTGCGAGCATCAACACACCGGACCCGAGAACGATCTTGATCCAGCCGTGGGACAAGAGTGTCCTAAAGGACATCGAGAAGGCTATCGCAGCAGCAAATATCAATCTAACGCCGATCGTTGACGGCTCGAACATACGACTCAGTATACCGCCGTTGACCGAGGAGAATCGGAAGGCCATCGTGCGTCGTCTTCATGAGATGGCCGAGTCGAGCAGAGTCGTCATACGCCAGACTCGTGAAAAAATCAGAGCTGACATTACGAAGGCTGAACGCGAAGAGAAGATCGGTGAGGACGAAAAATTTCGCGATTTCAAAGCACTTGACGAGATCGTTAAAGAGTATACGTCGCGGGTCGAAGAGGAAACAACAAAGAAAGAAAAAGAGATTATGACCTTGTAGTATGTTGGTAACTATTATTATATTTGTAGTCGTCCTGGGCTTGCTTGTTTTTGTACACGAGCTTGGTCATTTCATTGTCGCCCGAAGATTCGGTGTTCGCGTAGATGAATTTGGATTCGGATTCCCTCCGCGGCTTTTCGGTATCCGCAGAGGAGAAACGTTGTATTCGATCAATCTCATTCCTCTCGGCGGCTTTGTGCGGATAAAAGGAGAGGCAGGTGACAATTCAGCAGATACTGACAGCTTTTCTCATAAGAAAGCTTGGCAACGCTCAAGTATTCTCGCTGCAGGCGTTGCAATGAATTTTATTTTTGCATTCGTCATACTGTCGGTCGGTTTCATGATCGGGACACCGCAAGAGGTGTCCGACGAGGATATCGCCACACGCGCCGTCCGTGATATCAATCTCGTCATTATCGATGTCGCAAAAGGAAGCGCGGGCGATGAGGCGGGATTGCGTCCCGGCGACCGCTTACGGGCAATCAATGGCATTCATTTCTCCTCGGTTGATGACGCGACGAACTATATTAAAAAGCATAACACTGAGACACTGCAGGTGAGCAGTTCACGAGGAGATTCGCTGAATGACTTTGATATTCAGCCGCGTGTCATCTCAGGGAGCGAAACCCCCGTCATAGGTATCGGGATGATCAGAGCAGGGCTCGTCACCTACAATTTCTTTGAAGCATGGTGGCGCGGGGCTCGGGCAACCATCTCGCTTGTGTACGCAATTCTCCTTGCATTTGGAGCGCTTATTGCCGGTCTTTTCCGAGGCACTGGCGTTGGTGATCAGATCTCGGGTCCGGTCGGTGTTGCGGTGCTCACAGGTCAGATCGCGAAGCTTGGCGTCCCCTATCTCATTAACTTCACTGCAATGCTCTCGATTAACCTCGGTATACTGAATATTATCCCCTTTCCGGCGCTTGATGGTGGCAGAGTACTTTTTATAGTCATTGAAAAAATCAAGGGGCGACCTCTCAACCCGCGCATCGAGTCTGTGTTCCATAGCATAGGTTTTTTTCTACTGATAGCGCTCGTTGCGTTCATAACCTACAAGGATGTCACCAGGTACGGAATTCAGATCCTCAATTCATTCACAGGACTCATTAACTAATCCACTACTGATGCCTCTTCTCCGTAACATTCTTGGAAGGAATCTGGTGAAGCGGATCAGCATTGACCTGGGAAGCGCCAATGTGCTGGTGTACGTTGCGGGGCAAGGTATCGTCATAAACGAACCTTCGGTAGTAGCGATCAACAACAGGAATGAACAAATACTCGCGGTAGGACAGGACGCAAAGGTAATGATCGGGCGTACGCCGCCCTATATAACGATATCCAAACCGCTTGTAGACGGAGTTATCTCGGACTTCGAAGTAACGGAAAAAATGATCAAGCATTTCATACAGAAGGTAAACCGCGAAGGATTTGCGTTCATGTCGCGCGCCATGGTACTCGTAGGCATACCCCTGGATATCACCGAAGTTGAGCGCAAAGCCGTCGAGGATGCTGTTATCGGTGCTGGCGCAAAAGACGTCTTCCTCATCGACGAGCCAATGGCTGCGGCGATCGGCGCCGGTTTGCAGGTCCTCGAACCGCAAGCGAGTATGATCGTCGACATCGGGGGAGGCACAACGGATATCGCGGTCATATCGCTGGGCGGTATCGTCACGTGGAAATCGCTTAAGCTTGCGGGGGATAAATTAAATGATGTGATCATTCAGTATATCCGGGAGAAGTACAACTTGCTTCTCGGTGAGAAGACGAGCGAACAGATCAAGATAGGCATCGGTTCTGCGCTCCCTCTGGATGAAAAAATGCAAATGACGATACGAGGTCGCGACCTCATGTCCGGACTGCCTAAGGAGATAACTATATCTGATGATGAGATACGTGATGCTATGTTGCGTCCGATAAAAACCATTGTTGAGAATATTAAAGGTACCATCGAAGCAACCCCTCCCGAACTCGTTGCGGACCTCTATCAGCGCGGTATGGTGATCACCGGCGGAGGAGCTCTCTTGCGGAACATTGATAAGCTCATCGCAAGGGAAACAAAAATACCGGTGCACATGGCGGACGACCCCTTGACCACGGTTGTTCGCGGTGCCGGGCTGGTCCTCGAGGATTTCGGCACCTTTGGGTCACTCATCACCGGAAAAGGAAGTGCGTAAGCTCTATGCGAAATGCGAATACGATTCGGCTGGCAGGCGTACTTGCGTTCGGATTTATACTTATTGTAATAGCACTCAACTTATCAGGCG
>JBBTUM010000120.1:0-4662 GCA_038063795.1 Patescibacteria group bacterium
AGAAGATGTTTCCCTGAGACGACCGTCGAGATGGGAGCGAGTGCCTTCACTTTTTCCGGATGCTTCTCGGCATACAGAGCCATACACAGACTGCCCAAGCTGAATCCTGCCAGGACGAACGGCTCCGCGTACCACGACTGCGTTCCGGCCCATGCGATGACATCCCCAAGGTCTTCATAGTTACCTGTGGCGCTCAGCGTTTCCAGGCCCCCGTCGCTCTCGCCGAAACCGTTCGTCGAATCAAAGTTCACGACAGTATAGCCGTGCTCAGAGAACGACTGCGCCATGACCCGTAGATGCGGCTGTTCCTTGAAGCCGCCGACGCCGTGCAGCATGAACGCCAGACCTCGCTGGTCGGGTACGATATCGAGATTCCCGATGATCGTGCGGTCGCGTCTGTTTTTGATCGAGAATGTTTGCATAGGATCACTATAATGGATCGATAGAAGATCGTACAACTTTTTTACTTCCGCAAAAAAATCCGTATCTGCCAGCGAAGCGCACCACCTCTGAGAAGCAGCACCTCTCGTAGGCTCATCTCGCGTAGTAACGACTCAACGAACTTCAGACCAAGCCAATAACCGGTTCTGATATACGGACACCCGCGCGGCTTTCGTGCACCGAAAAAAGCGCTCTCGGTCATCGCGGTCCCGTCGATCTCCCGAAGTAGTCTATCCTTGAGCCAGCGCTCATGGCGCTCGCACCAGCGCGTGAATCGCTTCTTCTGGACCGTGGAGAAATATGTCCCCCACAAAGCATCAGCGCTGTTCAGCCGAAGCGCCTTCTGCGTGGCATAGGTCGCGACACCTTCAAGCATCATGGTGTTGTACCAGTCCATCTTCTTTGACTTCCAGTAGTACCCCTGCCCCATCCTGAGGTGCGCGTTGTGCGCGAGTTCATGCGCCATGAATATCTGAAGCGTTATGGTGTCAGGATATGACTCAAGATTCAAAAAGGTCGTGTACTGTTCCTTGTACTTGATGACAAAACCGTTCGACTGCTTCAGTCCCACGAAGAGCACGACCGGAAGTTTTCCCGAAAACGGGATGACCCTATGGACCTTCGCCGCGATCGTGTCCAGATGCATCCGTGCGTAACGCTCGAGGCGTTGTATGCGTTCACGCGAATAATACGTCGTATAGTTCGCGAAGACTCGTGCTGCCGCGCGGCGGTTCGCCCATTGATAATACAAACGGAACGCGTCACTGTGCGGCCGCTCGAACTCCCGCGCCCATACGCGATGCCGCGCGACGGGCGACTTCTCCGTTCGGATCAGCGCATCCGCGCGGAGAAAATCAGCTACCAGTGAGGTCATGTGAGCGTGTTTCATGCCCGTAGTATACCACTAAAATTATCCTTTTACTTCTTTCTCTAGTTCTAAAAAATATATGAAAACTCCTTTCACCTGAGGGGGCGAAAGGAGTGCGGAACTGTCGGCATTGCCTGCCGATACTACATGTTGCAAGATCGAGCGCCAAGCTGTGACTTCTGCCGTGGGTTATTCGTACATCAGTCTGTACGAAAACCTATGAAGAGCCACCATAGAAAAACGACCAGGGCTGGCCCTATCACCCAAAAGAATGCTCCGATTGCCTTCGGTGCATTGACCATGTCCTTCTCTGCAGCCCGCTCTTTCGTTTCGAAGAGGAGAGCCCAGCCACATCCCGGGTGATACGGGGACGGGGAGGTGACGCGATACCAACCGAGCTTGGTGTATGTCTCGGCGACTGCCTGAAGAAGTTTTTCCTTCGGTTCCCATCCAGGATAGATCGTGATCACGACATCTCCTCTTCCGAGCGCGACCTGATGCTCTCTGCTGTTCAGCTTCTCGTCGATCTTCGCTATGACTTCCTGAAGATCCGCCTGATCACGTTCGGTTAGAGCCGACCCTTCCGGTGCGATTGCCATGGCGCTTTCTCCTTGTGAAAGATGTGAGTGTACGAAACAACGAAAAAATGTAACACGCAGTAGTGGCAAAGTCAAATGCGCGATGCGAACGGCCCAGCTTCACAGGGTCGCATGCACTACTCTATCTAAGTCCATCGTACGTCGTCGTAGTGATCTGTACCGAACCATCAAATACGTCGTATTCATATTGCACTACCTCAAGTCGGGTCAACCCCCCTGTCTCCAGATCTAGTTGTGTCCGATACTGTACAGCGTATCCTGCATCTGCATCTTGTCCAATGAGCTCCACGGTCGATGTACCGCTAAAATACGCGGGCGACTGAGTATAAATAGTACCGACGTTGTTGCCATCTGCTGCCACGAAGCGTCCGTCATGTCCTATGCCTTCGAGAAAGAAGTAGCAAGGCGGCGAATAGAAGCCGCCACAATAATATCCCTCGCCTCCAGAGTCTCTTCGAATAGCAACGACAAATGTAGTACCCGATACAAACGGATTCTCTACGACTTTAATGATCCTGAACGCCGATGCCGCATAGAGTTTTTGTATGGTGCTCGTGGCATTGTCGTCGGCCGCTATCGTATCGTCTGTCGTTGGTTGCCGAACATCATATCGAGCAACTGGCATTTTTTGAATATTCAAAATGCTTATCCCTCCGATCACCAGAGCGGCGATGAAAGAGGTTATGAGGATGCTGACTGAAAATTTATACATGTCCCAATCTTCCCATTTTTCCCAAAAAATCTCAACCCCCTCACCGGACTTGGTGAAGGGGTCATTTTATTTCCTCCATGAAATGTTAGAGCGGCAGTGTGAGCACCACGACTGACAAAATGAGCGCATAAATGCCACGAGTTATGTCTTGGTGGATCCGTGCAGGCTCCTGGTGCACGAACAAGTGGTGTGCGACAAGGGTGAACTCCGCAATGGCAAAAATAATGAGAAGCCCCGTTGCAACAGAGGGGTGAAACACGCCGAAGAGCGATGCCGTTACGACAGCACTCACTGCCGCGAAGATGCCGGCAATCCGCATTGCACCGATGATGCCAAGCTGAATCGGCAGCGTGACACGAATGCCTTCGTTCGCGCGGATGTCCTGGATGTCCTTCACGATTTCCCGCGCAAGGTACGCGCTGAACGCAATCACGATCGCGTACGGCACTATCGGATGCAGCCGATGTCCTGCCCACCAACCCATCAGAATGGGCGTGGTGCAAACGAACGCAATGACTGTATTCTTGGTCACCCAGCGCTTGCTCAGGATGCGTGCATACAAAACGACGATTATCGCATCAGCGATCGCAATTGCCGAACACTCCCACGGAAGGTAGATGACGGCGATGGCGCATGATGCGGTAAAAATAACGATGCCTATCGCAACGAATCCTGCAGGATTCTCAACTTCGACAAGATCCCATACCTTGCGCGCGTACATGCGGTTCGCCGCACCGTAGTGAAAGATGCTTGCTGCAAGGACTCCAAGGCCCATCGCTGCCGCTGCAGCAACCTTGTTGCTTGAGAAAGGGTCAGGCCCGTTTGAAAGAAGCGCCGCGACCCATGTGCTAGATGCAGCCGCAATGATCTGTACAGGACGTGTCACTTTATAGAGCCACACAGTTGTGGTCATCGAATCCTCCCACTATGAAAAGGACAACGAAAAGAATGAGGCCATCTTGCCATGATTCCCTCAAGTTCGCAATCCCTTTACCTAAAACAAAATCAGGCCCCCCTGGTCTTCCCAAAAAAGCAAGAAGCGCTATACTGGAGACAATAACTATTATTATGTATAGCGCATGAAGATTTTCAAACTCACTGCATTCTTGCTTGCGGCAGCAGGAGCCATAAGCCTTGCGCAGGGATTGCCATTGGCGCATGCCTCGAGGAATATTCCTGGACCGTTCACACTGCCAGCAAGTGCCATCAAAATAGCTGATAATCTCTACTACTTAGGGGTGGCCAAGGATACTGATGGACGCGTTGTCGAAGGGTACGCCATCCTGCATCCCAAGCATGAAAATAGCAAACCGGCGACCTCAGGCGCGGGCAAGCCAGGCGGAACGACGTGTTACAGTTTTCTTTCAAAGGGCGCTCGGTGGAAGACAACAGAAACCTTTGTCTTCAACCCAGCGAATTCTGATGGTATGAATAACGCATTCGTTACCTCAGCTCTCGGTGCTAGTGCCACTGCCTGGGATACACAAGTGTCTTTCAATTTGTTTGGCAGCGGAATGACGACCTCAAGCACGCTGGTTGCTGATTCAGCCGCACCTGACGGGGTCAACGAAACGTACTTCGGGTCAATCGCGAACTCCAACACGATCGCCGTGACAACGACATGGGGAATTTTCGGTGGACCGATCGACTCACGCGAACTCGTGGAATGGGACATGGTATTCAATGATCCTGACTACTCATGGGGTGATGCGGCTAGTAACACCAACCTCATGGATTTGCAGAACGTGGCAACTCATGAGATCGGACATGCTGCAGGCATGGGCCACCCATCAAACACCTGTGCCGAAGAAACCATGTACGCCTTCGCAGATACGGGCGAGATCAAAAAACGCGATCTGAATACTGGTGATAGAGGCGGCATCAAGAAGCTCTACGGCAACTAACAAAAAAAACAGCCCCGCATTACTTTGACCCCTCTGCTTCTCTGGCCCTAATAAATTTCGGATCCTCATGCGGCCACCACTCGATGGCGTGATTATGCATGAGCTCGCTCAGGTGATCATACACCAACCGGGTCCCCA
>JBBTUM010000120.1:4672-8019 GCA_038063795.1 Patescibacteria group bacterium
CTTGTCGTGGTGACCCTTTTCCTTTTGTGAATAGAAAAAAGGCCCGCGCACTCCCGAGGAACGGGAGATGTCGCGGGCCCTCTGCGAACTGACGTTCTCTCCTACTCATAGACAGAACATGAACGCGATCACTATCGCCGCGTACAGAGCGATCAGCATGATACCCTCGCTCTTGTGCCACGCACTGTCCCGGAGAACTACGATCGCTCCGACAATGCTGATGCCGAGGAGCTGTATCGGCAGTCCGGTGAAGTTCAGAGTGATCGGATTCCCGGTGAGATAGCCGAAGAGCACAGCGCAGGGCGCTACCACCATGCCTACCTGGGACGCGGACCCCACTGAGATCGTGAGACTGAGCTCGGTCATCTTCTTGTAGGCAGCGATGACTCCGATCATGTGTTCCGCCAGGTTCCCGAGAAGAGGCAGGATGATGAACCCGATGAACGCCGCCGAGAGATCCAGCGTGTGCGCGACGTGCTCGACCTCGCCGACCAAAAGCTCACTCATCAGGAATGCACCGACGGCGGTTGCGATGAGCACGCCAATCGAAAATCGCTTGCTCCAGTGGAAGGTCAGCCGCTGCTCGTCGATCTTCTCGAACCGCTGGTCGGTGAGAGAGAGGCGGTAGTAGTAGATGTACGCACCCACGAGCATGGCAGCAAGCAGATAACTAAATGCATTCTGCCGCTCCTGCGGGATACGGTCGGCGAAGAGCGTCGGAAGCAGCAACGTCACCGATACCAGATACAGCTGGTTGACGAGAAGCATCCCGAGTGCTGGCTGGAAGGGCATGGATCCGTTCTTGCGGGTCCCGACATAGATCGAGAGACCCATGACAAGAAGCAGATTACCGATCATGGAGCCCACGATGCCTGCCTGCACCAGCTCCACGAGGTTCGAACGAACCGCGACGAAGATGATGATCAGCTCCGCCAGGTTCGAGAGCGTCACATTGAAGAACCCGGCAACGCCTTGCCCCACGTACTGTGTGAGTTGCTCTGTTGCATCTCCCATGAGCTTGCTCAAGAGGATGAGCGCCAGAGCTGACGCGGAAAACGTGACGAACGGGGCGCCGAGAAGGTAGCGCCCGCCGAAAGCCGCGAGCATCGCGAGTATGGCGACCGCGCACAGCAACCGAATGGTCTTTTTCACGGGTCTACCTCCCAGGGAAAGAGATGTCAGTATGTTGAAAGATCAGGTGTCAGATTTGACAAACGTATATTTGTACCATAAAAAGGTAAAAAAATCAAGTCTCGGCAAAAACCAATGTTTTCGGACTTATATTCAGCAATTGATAGAGGATGAAATGTAGCAAATTGACGTCCCCTCCAGTCGCGCTATGCTCGAGGTGCGTTCTGCCAGTCGTCGGGCCGTAGTGGCCCATCATCTCCGGCGCACTGACAGGGCGTGGGCGGCCGTTAACACCCCTTGCCCCGGCCGCCCTTTTTCTAAATGTTACAAAAAACCCGCGGCACTTCGTCTCAAGAAATGCGCAGGCTACGTATACTTGTAGAGAGGCCCTGTCTAGGAAACGTCTGACTCTGCGCCACTCTGGGTCCGCCGCAGGTAGAGCTTCTCGAGTTCATCTCCCTGTTCATGGGCGAAGACGGCTTCTCCCTGCTTGTTGCGGAACGTGACCGCGCGCGACATCGGATCATACTCCATCGTATACTCGCCTGAGCCTGAATCTGACCGCGCGCGATAAAAGAAATAGGCCCGGATCATCGTGGGACCAAGAAGTGTCTCATACGCATCCGGATCGCGATTTGTCTTTGGGCGCAGCTCCGGCGCTGGCTGGCCCTGCTGACGTGGCTGTTCTCCAAATTTTGTCATACGATCTTTTCGTTACTGTTCTCTCACCATCCTCCAGCATCCGTATAAAAAAATCAAGTGAAGGAAAAAGCCCGCGTCGTCTCCCGTGAAACAGGAACGCGCGGGCTTGCAAAGCATCAGAGGTCTCTACGGCTGCAGGGACTCGATCGCGAGCTCCTGCAGGAGCTCTTCGGGCAGTCCCGGGAAAGAGCCCCGACGCCGCTCGTACTGCTCCTGGCTGATGAAAAGCGGCTCTGGAAGCTCCGTGAGACTGCTCCAACGATAGTAGTACACACGACACGTCGCACAGTAATACCGCTCCGGCTTCGGCTCAGACCGATCCCAGACGCAGTCCATGAACGCGATGGTACAATGGCACTCAGGGCACAGTAACTCAGGTGCAGCAGCGCTCGTCGTCACCGTCTCCTCCATGAATGACCTACATTCTGCTCGTAGAACGAAAGCCTCTGAAAGAACAGGACAGACTAGCATCGCGTGCTCAAAAAATCAATGCCAAACAGAAGGGGCCTCTCCGCCACGCGAAAAGGCCCCACATTCTTAAAGCACGTACGGCGCATTGCGAGCTTGCGCCGGTAGACGTTGCTGCGCGAGCCGCTCCCGCATGGCGCGGCAGGCGGCAAGACCATGAAGCGTCGACCGCCACTCCTCCATCAGCATCAGGAACAGTCGCGGATCACAGTCTGCCCGAGCAGCGAGAAACAGAAGCGTGCGATCGCGGAGCTCTCTGCCCCGCAGCATGTCATTGAGACTCTCGAGCCACCGCTCGCCAACACTGCCAACATGTTCCATCAAGCCCTCCGTATGGTGTAAGGACAACAGGATGAAGATACAGTAGCAAACGCGTGCCAAAAAAAGAAGGCCGCCCCAGACGATGATGTATGATGTCCGGAAGCGGCCGCATGAAGCATGCGCTGGTCGACCCATCGCTACCTCTGACGCAGAGAACGCCAGACGCCTCCGATGATACGGAATGGCAGTCTCAGAGCCCAGATGATGAGTCCCTCGATGAGCTGGCCAAGCGGTCGGCCCACGCTGCGCAGGATCTCGCCTGGCACTCGTCGCAAACCGACGATGTGACAGCAGGCCGCAAAGACGACCCAGAGCAGTGCGAGCGACACAAGCAATTGAATGAGCTGTTGGATGATGGTCACCGTTCTCCCTCCTTGAGTAGTGGGCCTTCCCCTTAGTTGATACCAAAGCCGGTATCGGCTGTCCTGAAGGACGATTTGCTGACCCTGCTGTCAGGTGGTTTCCCGAGATCTGCGTCCCGGCGCGCGAGAAACCCGATGGACAGTGACCACGGTCATCGATGCCGGGATGCGGCAACCGTAGTCTGCTTCATGATCAGCACACCAGTATCATTCAGAGTTCATGGCGGGATTATCGGATACCCTCACCCGCACGGCCCAAGCTCAAAGAACATAATAATATAGCATATAGCCTCTCCCGTGTCAAGAGTCTCGTCATGGTTCAATAGCTTGGCAACACCTTACGCGCTAGACTATGTATATGGC
>JBBTUM010000121.1:0-1263 GCA_038063795.1 Patescibacteria group bacterium
GTTACGAAATTGTTGTGCAGCCAGAAACGCGCCGGAACTTTCCCTGTCACCGCCTCGCTCTGTGCGATCTCATTCGGATGATGCACCGTCAGATGATCGATACCGCCGGTATGAATATCAAACTGGTCGCCGAGATGCTTTCTCGCGATGACCGAGCACTCGAGGTGCCAGCCGGGGAACCCCTTGCCCCACGGACTTTCCCACTCCATCTCACGTTGCGACTCGCGTGGAGAGAATTTCCAGACCGCGAAATCAGAGGCGTTCCGTTTCTCGGGATTGAACTCGACGCGCTTCCCCTTGATCAGATTCTTGATATCGAGCCTGCCAAGCGCACCGTAATCCTGAGACTTCGACGTATCAAAGTACATCCCATCCGAAATACGGTACAGATACCCCCGCCGCTCCAGCTCCTGAACGAACGCGATCTGCTCGGGGATGAGCGATGTCGCAGGAACATACTTCGTGGGCGGCAGAATGCCAAGTGCATCCGAATCATTCTTGAATTCTGTAAAATATTTCTCGGCAATCGACTTCGCTGAAAGCTTCTCGCGTTGTCTCGCGATCTCGATCTTATCCTCGCCCTCGTCCGAATCGGACGTCAGATGCCCGACGTCCGTCACGTTCATGATGTGCGTGACCGTGTATCCCTGCGATATGAGGAATCGTTTCAGAACATCCCATATGATATAGGCGCGAAGATTGCCAATATGCTGATAATCATACACGGTCGGCCCGCAGGTATAGAGTCCGACTGCATGCGGAACGAGAGAGACAAAGGCCTCTTTTTTCCGCGTGAGATTGTTGTACAGCTCCATCATGCGAGGTATTCCGCGAGCTCGACCAAACGGTTCGAATAGCCCCACTCGTTGTCATACCACGCCACGACCTTGACCAGGTCTCCATCAACGACGTTCGTAAGTCCCAGGTCCACGACGCTCGATCGCGGATCTCCGATGAAATCAGAGGAAACGAGCGGCTCCTTCGTGACGCCGAGAATGCCGCGGTAGCGGTCAGAGTTCGCGGCGGCAGTGAGCACGCGATTGACCTCGGCGATCGTCGTCTTCCGCTTCAGAAGAAAGGTGAAGTCAGAAAGAGAAACATTGATCGTCGGAACACGGATCGCGAGGCCGTCGAAGCGGCCCTTGAGCTTCGGAACGACGGTAGCGGTCGCGATGGCAGCTCCAGTCGTCGTCGGCACGATATTCGCGGCGGCAGCTCGCGCGCGGCGCAGGTCATCGTGAGGCGCGTCATGCAGGCGCTGAT
>JBBTUM010000122.1:0-5489 GCA_038063795.1 Patescibacteria group bacterium
GAGGAAGATGAGATTATGATACCCGACGGTAGATGTCGCGAGCAAAATAAGGTGATACGGCTTGATCGATCTATCCTGGTCGGTCATGCTCCCGTCGGTGAGGTAGGCCTCGATGCCGATGATGGGCTTCACGCCATGCTCGAGGCATTCCTGATAAAATTCAATGGCGCCATAGAGCACGCCATGGTCGGTGAGCGCAAGCGCTGGCATCTTGCGCTTCTTCGCGGCTGCCACAAGATCGGGCACGTTGCCAAGACCGTCAAGCAGACTGTAGTGCGAGTGGGTATGGAGGTGGACGAATGACATGGTGTAGGTAAGAAAACAGGATACGACGATCCTGTTATTGGGAAACGGAACAACGCTGCATCATTTACGCACCGGACGATCTTTTTGTTTCTGTCTTGGATGTTTTCCTGCTGGAATCCCTGTCCCGGGCGTTGCGTTCTCTCGCCTTTTGGATGATATCCGTTACTTTCTCGGCGCCCTTCACAATGAGCGGAATGATGGCTGCAGCGCTGTGCACTTTGTCGCGTATGAGGTCGAGCACGTCGCTGAGCTTCTCGACCACTTTCGTCATTTGGTGCAGTACGTGCTGCGCATCGCGGAACATCTTGATGACATAGACCAGGATCCACGCCACAAGAATCGTGAGCACGATGGTGCATGCTGCGAGAGAAACGTTCAGGATGTCGCGGGAGCTTTCGAACATAGGTGTATGCTCAGAGTATAGCACAGCCGATATTTCTTTAAAAGTGCGACTATAGTATACTAACCCCGATATGCCCAATGCACCAGTACAGCTCGATAAGAGCATGCTCGAACGGGGTTATTGGCTTGCGACGCATCGCCTCGTACTGAAAAAATGGACAAGCATCGGATTGTATATCCTGATCGCTTTTTCGTATCTCTATTTTTTCGTGCAGTTCGGTGTCTATATGTACAACTACAATGAGTGGCAGGCGATCATGGCGCAGTCCGTCGCAACCCCGTATACATGGGCCGATATTCAGGCAGCGAATGCCCCGTTGGATATCGAAGTGACTGAGCCGCATTTGTTCGCACGCGGGGACAACCGTTATGACGCTGTCGCGCAGGTGCATAATCCGAACGAGCAATGGGGCGTAGAGTCGTTCCAGTACGTTTTCGTCTTCAGTGATGGGTCGAGGACCGAGCCGATCGCCGGTTATGTCATCCCGAATGAAACGAAGTTCCTGACGAAGCAGGGCTTCATCTCGCAGACGCCCTTGAGCCGCATCACTGACGTGGAGCTATCGGAGGTCCGCTGGAAAAAAATTTCCCGCCTTCCGGTGCTCAGCTGGATGTTTACCGCACCACCCGAATATCTTGGCAGCCAGGTCATTTCCGATGGCGGCGTGCAGCGGCAGCTTCCCCCGCGTATCACCTGGTCGGTCCGCAACGACTCGACGCTGAGCATTCGCACGGTGGTGTGGCAGGTAGCATTGTATACCGGTTCGCAGTTGAATTCGGTGATCAATTATCAGGCCGAGAACTTTCTTTTTTTCGCGGAGAGGAACTTTGAGATCGTTCTGAACAGCGCGACTGGACGGGTGAGCAGCGTTACCGTGAATCCGCTTGTCAACATCTTCGATCCGGGGTATACCTATCTTCCTTAAATAACGTTGCATCGCATCCTATGACGCTTCGTCTCTGGCATCGGATTCGTATTATCGATTGGCCGATGTTTTCAGCGATTGTATTGCTGGTCTTCATCGGTTTGATCGTGCTGTACGGCATCAGCATCAATCCGATCGCGCCTGATGCAGGTGTTTTTCAGAAGCAGATGATCCTCGCACTGCTCGGCATGATCATATTCTTCGTGTCGAGCAACATGAATTACCGTTTGTGGATGACGTACAGTAAGGTCGTATATCTCCTCGGTGCATTGCTTCTCGTCCTCGTTCTGTTCCTCGGCACCACGATCCGCGGCACGACCGGGTGGTTTTCGATCGCCGGTTTTTCTTTCCAGCCGGTAGAATTTGCCAAGGTCGGGCTGGTCATTTTTTTAGCGCGATACTTCAGCGACCACAGCCGCCTTTTTTTTATGTGGCGCCATATTCTCTTGAGCGGAGCGGTCACCTTTCTCTACATGGCGCTGGTCATGCAGCAGCCTGATTTCGGCTCTGCGATCGTCATGTTCGGTACATGGTTCCTGATGCTCTTGATCGTCGGCATCCCAAAGCGCCAGGTGGTGATACTGGCTTCGGTCTTCATCGCGAGCGCGATCATCGGATGGTTTTTTGTACTTCAGCCGTATCAAAAAAATCGGATCGTGACCTTTCTGAACCCGCAGGCAGACGAGCTCGGCGTCGGCTACAACGTGCGGCAGTCGATCATCGCCGTCGGATCCGGACGGTTATTCGGAAGAGGGTTCGGCTTGGGGTCGCAGAGCCAGCTGAAGTTCCTTCCGGAGCCGGAAACTGATTTTATTTTCGCGGTTCTCGCCGAGGAATATGGGTTCGTTGGCGTCGTGGTGCTGTTCAGCGGTATGCTTTTTTTGTTGCTCCGGCTGGTGCTCATCGCGCAGCGGACCGGGGATAATTTTGCCGCTTTTTTCGCTCTGGGTCTGGCGTCGCTTTTCACGGTGCAGAGTTTTATCAACGTCGGGATGAACATAGGCATTGCGCCCGTCACGGGCATTCCGTTGCCTTTCATTTCTTCGGGAGGGAGCTCGCTTCTGGGATTTTTTTTCGCCTTCGGTATCGCGAGCAGTGTGGTGGCAGACAATCGCACCTTAAGGACATCGGACGCATGAAGTCGAAGATACGAGTCGCGGTTGTCTTCGGCGGCCGTTCTGCCGAACACGAAGTGTCGCTTCAGTCGGCGCTGAGCATCATCGCTGCGCTTGATAGCGATCGGTATGATATCGTTCCCATCGGGATCGATACCGGAGGGAAGTGGCACGTGCTCGATCCTGAACACTTTGTGAACGCGCCTGAGAATCCCTCACGCATCTCGCTCGGAAAAAGCGTCCATGAGTTGTCGCTCGTACCAGGGGAAGATCGCTCTGCAATGCTTCGTGGCGCGCAGAACTTGCCCGCTATCGATGTCGTCTTTCCCGTACTTCATGGGACCTACGGAGAGGACGGCTCGATACAGGGATTGCTCCGTATGTTGGATGTGCCGTTCGTCGGGTCGTCGATCCTGGGTTCTGCTCTCGGGATGGATAAGGAAATGACGAAACGGCTCTTTACGGAGGCCGGGCTTCCCACGCCTCGATATATGGTGTTGCGCGCTGGTGAGCCCCTGGATCAAGGAGGCGTCGAGAGGACGCTTGGCTGGCCCGTTTTCGTGAAGCCCGCGAATATGGGGTCGTCCGTTGGTGTTACAAAGGTTCACTCGGCCGCCGACCTTCGTGAAGCTGCTGCGAACGCATTCGAATATGACCGAAAGATCTTGATCGAAGAGGCGATCGAGGGAAGGGAGCTCGAGTGCTCGGTCCTGGGCAATGATTCGCCGCGCGCGTCGGTCGTGGGCGAGGTTGTCCCGCAGCACCATGAATTTTACTCGTACGAAGCAAAATACCTTGATGAGCATGGCGCGACACTGATTATACCCGCACGGCTCGACGCACCTATCGTGGACCGCGTTCGTGATCTCGCCGTCAAGGCTTTCGGGGCGTTATGTCTTTCCGGCATGGCGCGTGTTGACTTCTTTTTGAGGGGCGGCGAAGTGCTACTGAACGAGGTCAATACGATTCCCGGATTCACGCAGATCAGCATGTACCCGAAGCTATGGGAGGCGACCGGCATGCCCTATCCCGAGCTTCTGAACGAGCTCATACGCCTCGCGATCGAGCGACATGAGCACGAAAGCCGGTTGCGTACGCGCTACATGTCTGGTGTCCGCTCTTGACCGCTCGCGAGAGATGTGATTAAATGCTACATACTTTTAAGGCAGAAACGATAGCTATATGTCAGACCAATTGCATGCAGTTGTACGAAAGCCTCAAACACGGGGCGATCTTACGAAACTTCGGAAACAATCCAAAATACCCGCGGTCGTGTATGGGCATGGAGCGAACAATCAGTCCGTCGTATTGGATTACCGGGCGTTCGAGAAATTATACAACAGTGCCGGGACAAGCAGCCTTGTCGACCTCGCAGTGGAGGGGTCAGCGAAGCCGCTCAAGGTTTTGATATCTGAAGTACAGCGTGATCCGGTCACGAGCAAGGTGATCCATGTCGATCTGCATCAGGTGCGCATGGATGAAAAGATCCGGACGGAGATCAATTTGGAATTTGTGGGGGAATCGCCTGCGGTGAAGAGCCTTGGTGGGAACCTTGTTATCAATACGAACACGCTCACGGTCGAGTGTCTTCCACAGTATCTAATATCTTCGATCTCAGTGGACATCTCACAATTGTCAGAACTGGACCAGAATATCCATGTTCGCGATCTGAGCGTACCGGTGGGCATGACCGTCATTGATTCGCCTGATGGCAGTGTGGTGAGCGTCTTGGCGCCTCGTGTGGAGAAGGTAGAGGTTGCGGCTCCGGCAGAAACGGTGCCTGGAGAACCGGGTGCTGCGGAAGGCGCGGCTGTCGAGGGAGAGGGAGCTGTAGTAGCCTCAGCCGAGGCGTCAGCAAGTTCTCCGAAAGAGAAAAAATAAGCATTGACGTGCGTGCGTTTACGGTATCGTCCATGAGCCGGAAGATTCAGATTGGTATTGGAGCGCTGCTCACGATAGTCGTCGGAGCAGTTTTTTATTTTTCTTTCTTTGCGAAGCGGGGACCGACTCAGCTGCCTGAGGCCTCGGTGCCGCAGGAAGAAGCGGAGATCATACGGCACCCGTTGACTGGCGAGTCCATGACAGAAGCACGTGATTTCTTCATCGTGAGCGTCATGTATGACAACATCTCCGAATCGGCGAACCGTCCCGGGCTCGAGGATGCGTCGATCGTCTATGAGGCTCCAGCTGAAGGCGGGATCACCCGGCTCATGGCGATCTTCGACAGCAGCAAAGAGGTAACAGCGCTCGGCCCGATACGGTCTGCGAGACCATACTTTGTCGAGTGGGCATCCGAGTATGGCGGTGTCTACATGCATGTCGGCGGAAGTTTCGAAGCGCTCCGCATGCTTCATGCGTCCGACCTCGTGGATATCGATCAGATCGGCGCGCACGAACGCTACTTTTACCGCGACGAATCCCTCAGTGCGCCGCACAACGTGTTCACCTCGTTCACTTCATGGCTTCAGATCGGCGAACGGTTCGAAGTACCGTCGCATCACCTTATGTCGTGGCAGTATGATGAGCTCGCGCCTCACGAACCGAAACAGCAGCAAGTGGAAATCGTTTACTGGAAGGGGAACGAAGTCGCGTGGGCCTATAATCTCGATCAAAATAATTACGTGCGGTTTCTCAATGGGGACCGCGTACTCTTTTCAAACGGAAATCAGATCGCCGCATCGAATATCGTCGTCATGGCCGTGCCGACTGCTGTCATAGACTCGATAGGACGTTTGCGGCT
>JBBTUM010000122.1:5499-11675 GCA_038063795.1 Patescibacteria group bacterium
CTCGATACGACCGGGAGCGAACCGGCGACCATTTATCGGAACGGTGAAGCTATCGATGCGCGGTGGATCAAGGACAGTGCGGAGGCTCGTACCCGGTTCGTCTCGACCGATCAGACGGAGGTCGTCCTTAATGCCGGCACGACATGGATCGAGGTCATTCCGAGCCTTGATGACGTGACGTATTCGGTGTTCGACGCCGAATAGCGAGAACCCGCGGTAGGTGCGCGAGATCATCATACACAGTGACCGTTGTCTCCGGCAATGCAGCTTCCGCTTCCGCGGTCAGCGTGTGCTTTTGCGATGGATCGATCTCCATCAGGATCTCAGACCCTTCTTTGAGAAATGAGCCGACATTGTTTAAAAAATGTTTGTAGAGATCCAGGCCGCCTTCCCCTCCCCAGAGCGCTCCTATGGGCTCGGCCTTGAGAGACGGCTCGCGCAGCTGCCCTGTCGAGAGATACGGCAGATTCGCCATGATAAGATCGTACCGCCTCCGCGGCATGTGGTCGAAAAGGTCTGAGGCAAAGAAATGCACGCGCGCAGAATGCCGTCGTGCATTATGTCGGGCGATCTCGAGGGCATCACGAGAGATGTCCAATGCGTCGTAGGTGAAGTGTTCTTTATCCTTGCAGGCGACGGCTACGCTCACGATACAATTGCCGCATCCGGTGCCGACATCGAGTATGCGCGCCGACCGCTTGTCACGGAGGGAGACGAGGGCGCGTTCGACAAGGAGCTCGCTTTCCGGTCTCGGGATCAGCGTCGTTTCATTCACGGAGAACGATAACCCGTAGAATTCTTTCTCGCCCGTCATGTACGCGACCGGCGTTCCTGCCGCACGGCGTCTGAGCGTTGCTTCGAATGACCGGAGCGCGTCCTGAGGGATGTTTTTCTGCGGGTATGTATCGACGAAACTTATCGACTCTCTCAGTGCGTGCGCGAGGAGGACGTGGGCATCGAGATCAGGGACGCCGTGTCTCTCGCTGCGTTGAAGTGCCTCTTGGATCGTCATTGGGATGCGCGTGAGGCTGTTCTCAAGGCTTCGATGATATCGGTGAGGTCCCCGTCCAAGACACGCGCTATGCTGTGCCAATTTTGTTTTATCCGGTGGTCCGTGATGCGATCCTGAGGGAAATTGTAGGTCCGTATTTTTTCACTGCGGTCGCCGCTGCCGATCTGTTGCTTTCGGGTTTCGTCGCGCTCTCGCTGCTGTCGCTCCTGCTCCATGGCAAGAAGTCGAGAGCGCAAGATGAGCATGGCTTTTTCCCGGTTTTGCTGCTGGGAGCGTTCGTCCTGGCATTGTACGACCATGTTCGTGGGGAGATGAGTCACGCGGACGGCGGAGTAGGTGGTATTTACCGACTGACCGCCATGCCCTCCTGACATGAAGGTATCCACGCGCACTTCTTCGGGCCTGATGGCGATATCCACCTCTTCAGCTTCGGGAAGGACCGCTACGGTCGCAGCCGACGTGTGGATGCGTCCAGATTTCTCGGTCTCGGGTACTCGCTGTACGCGATGGACCCCCATCTCGTATTTCAGATATTTGTATGCCTGATCCCCCTTGATCAGGCAGATGATCTCCTTGAATCCGCCGAGCCCTGTTCGATTGCTGCTCATGATCTCGAGCTTCCAACCGCGCCGTTCAGCGTAGCGTGCGTACATGCGATACAGCTCGGCGGCGAACAGCGTTGACTCATCGCCGCCGCTGCCTGCGCGTATCTCCAGAATAACGTTGCGATCGTCGTTCGGGTCCTCGGGGTTGAGCAATTCATTGAGTATGGATCCCTGCTCGCGCATGCGATGATCAAGCGTGTCTATCTCTCGGCCCATCATCTCACGCAATTCCATATCCTGTTCGTTCGTGCGGTCGTTCTTGAGCGCTTCGATATCGTGTCTCAGGCTCTCGATGGCCTTCTGGGCGTCGAGGATGGGCGAGAGCTTTTTGTGCTCCCGGGTCAGTTCCGCGTATCGCTTGGGGTCAGAAAAGGCGCCAGGCGCATGGAGTGCGTCCGTCAGCTCCGCGTACCGTTTGTTGATGTCCTGTAGGGTCATAGAGGTAGTGTACCATATCAAAAACCCCGGCCACAGGGACGGGGTTCCGAAACTTCGTACGTGTTACTTTTCTTTCTTTACCGTCGCGGTCTTGTGCGCCTTGCGCTCGACCGAGCGCGCCTTTTTTGCTTTTTTCCCAATACGTGTTTTTGCAGCGGATTCTTGCTTGCTGACGAGCTTCTTGAACCGGTCAACACGGCCGGCGGTATCGATGAGCTTATCTTTGCCGGTATAAAATGGGTGGCAGTTCGAGCAAATTTCGATATGCAGCTCTTTTACCGTCGAGCCGGTCGTAAAACTATTGCCACAGGCGCAGGCCACCTTGGCATCGGCATAATAGGTCGGATGTATATCTTTTTTCATAAAAAATCGTGGCTGTACGATAGCATGGTTGCTTTTGTCAGTCAAGGTTCTCAGTCGGCCTCATGGAGTGAAGGGCCCAGGCTTGCCTTTTCCGTGCGTTCATGATACCATCGTGCCGACCTGAGGCAGGTCATTTTAATTCAACACTCATCATCATGTAGGTCGATGACTGTATCCGGCACTCCCTGGTCCCGCATCGGGACCGTGTCGGGACACGACCGAAACAAGAAAGGGAATCTGTATGACAAAAGAAAGAGTCGCCACCGTACCATTGCCCACCTTGGAAGAGATGCTCAAGGCGGGCGTTCATTTTGGCCATCAGGCCTCGCGCCGACACCCGAAGATGTCAAAATTCATCTTCACGAAGCGCAACAATGTCCACGTGATCGATCTGTCGAAGACGCGAGACCGCCTGCAGGCCGCGCTTGATTGCGCCGCACAGATCGCCGGCAACGGAGGAGTCATCCTCTTCGTTGGATCGAAGAAACAGGCGTCAGTATCGGTCCGTGCAGCCGCTGAGCGATGCGGTATGCCATATATTGTGGGTCGCTGGATCGGCGGTCTTTTTACTAATTTTGAGCAGGTGAGCAAGCTCATCAAGAAGCTGGATAGGCTCGAAGTCGAGGAGCGCGATGGCACCTGGAAAAAATACAAGAAGAGTGAGCAGATGGGATTCAAGAAAGAGCAGGAAAAGCTGAAGAAGTTCGTCGGCGGCATCCGCACGATGACGAAGCTCCCGAAAGCCGTCTATATCGTCGATATTAAGAAGGAAAAAACTGCCGTCGCTGAGTCCAACAAAAAGAACATTCCTCTGATCGCGATGACCGATACGAATGTCAACCCGGACCTGGTGCAGTACCCGATCCCGGCGAATGACGATGCGGTGAGTTCTATTACCATGATCACCAATCTGATCGCTGATGCGATCGAGGCTGCAAAAAAGACAGTAACGGTCACAGAACCGGTCAGTCAAAAATAAAAGATCTTTATGTCACCACTTGACCTTATCAAAAAATTACGCGAGATCAGCGGCGCTGGCGTTGTCGATGTCAAAGAGGCGCTCGTAGAAGCAGGCAATGATGAATCGAAGGCGCTCGACATCCTACGGAAGAAAGGCCAGAAGATCGCGAGCAAGCGGCAGGAGCGCGCCACCCAGCAGGGCGTCATAGAGAGCTATGTGCACGCGAACGGTAAGATCGCGGCGCTGGTCGCGGTCGCCTGTGAGACCGATTTCGTCGCCCGCAATTCCGATTTCAAGCAGTTTGCGCACGAGGTCGCATTGCAGATAGCGGCGACCGCTCCGCAGTATGTTTCACCTTCCGACGTCCCTGCCGACGTGGTCGCGAAGGAGAAGGAGATCTACCGTGAACAGTTGAAGAACGAGGGCAAACCGGCGCAGATTGTCGAAAAGATATTGGAAGGCAAGCTGCAGAAGTTTTATAGCGAAGTGTGCCTCTTGAAACAGCCGTATATCAAGGATGATTCAAAGACGATCGAGCAACT
Organism: Patescibacteria group bacterium; assembly: GCA_038063795.1. Classification (GTDB taxonomy): domain Bacteria; phylum Patescibacteriota; class Patescibacteriia; order UBA1558; family 2-01-FULL-52-15; genus JBBTUM01. The sequence continues at coordinate 9,421 of JBBTUM010000122.1, forward strand.
GTTGACGGAGCTGATAGCTAAGATAGGCGAGAATATCAGGATAGAGAAGTTCATCTACTTTACTCTATAATCATCAGCGGCCCCTAGCGGGGCCGCTTTTGTTAGGATACAGATGCAGGCATGTACAAGCGAATTTTACTGAAAGTATCCGGTGAGGTGCTCGGAGGGAACGATGGCGGCGCGAATCTCAATTTTGAGAACGTGAAGGCTCTCGCGAGCGTTCTCGGGGATGCTGCCCACAAAGGAGTCCAGATCGGCATTGTCGTCGGCGCAGGCAATATCTTCAGAGGCCGGGAAATAGCGCACGGCGAGATCGACCGTGTGACAGCCGACCATATGGGCATGATGGCGACCATCATCAATGCGCTTGCACTACACTCGGTTCTCGAAAAGAGCGGCATCGAAGCGCGCGTGCTTTCGTCTATCCCGATGCCGGAAGTCATGGAGAACTATGTGCATAAACGCGCTATCAACCATTTGAAAAACGGACGGCTCGTTATTTTCGCCGGCGGCACGGGCAGACCATACTTCACGACGGACACTGCCGCGGTTCTGCGCGCCCTCGAGATCAATGCCGAGGTCGTTTTCAAGGCCAGTGACGTCGACGGCGTCTATGACGCCGATCCTGACATCACGCCGGGCGCGAAACGCTATGATCGTCTGACCTACGCTGAAGCGCTCGAGAAGAGGCTCAGCATCATGGACTCGGCGGCATTCTCTCTTGCACAGGAAAATGATCTGCCGATCGTGGTGTTCAAATTCAGCCCCGAAAACGTCAGTCGGGCAATCAGCGGAGAGCGCCTCGGTACTGTCATTACCAGTTGATAGCGTAGAGTCGAATCGGTCGCCTGTTACGACGGGAAGCCGATTTTTTTTTACCAAAAAATATGTCCAGATGTCAGAGGAGAGTTGGGGGCCGGAAGTTACTTGTTGAGGTGGCGGTCAAGAAAGGCCTTCGCGTGGTCTTTGCCGCCGAGTCCGAATGCGAGGCCGACCGCGAGCATGAGGCCCGCGATGATGATGGTCAGATTGTCAGTGAGGAATCTGAGGTTGAAGCCGAGCTGCTCTATCGCTGTGATGAAGGCAACGAGCAATATCATCCAGCGGACGATCTTTTTGTATACTTTACCATGAGAGACATGCTCGAGGATATCACCGAAGATATTCGCCGCGATAACGCCGATGAGCATGATGATGAGTCCGGCGAAGATGGCGGGAATGTAGCCGATGACCACGCTGATGAAGTTCGTGATGCTCGGGATATCAAGCACGTTCGCCGCGCTGCTGAGAAAGACCAGGAGGACGATCCAGTAGGCGAGCCAGAGAAAGATGTCCGAGACCGTGAAGCCGATCCCGCTTGATTTCATGAGCTCGTTCACACCGAACTTCTCGACCGCAGCCTCGAGACGGATGCTCTTGAGCGCCTTCTCGATGAGGCCTCTGATGAGTTTCGCGACGAACAGGCCGATGAGAACGATGATGAGGGCCCCGATGATCCTCGGCAGCCATACGAGAAAGGTCGTAATGATGCCGAGCAATGAGGCCGCAATCTCATAGCCTACGTCATAGGCTTGATTCATGGGTGCATGGGTTACTAATTAGTTTAAGGAGACCCCTCCTTTTTGGATGGCTATAGTATACCATATTTCATCCATGTTGTGGAGAACGGGGTACCCTTGGTCGTTCTGACGGGTTTTGGTATACTGGAGATTGCTCTCAAGCGTTACCATTAAATACTATCGTATGCCGAAAAAAGGAAAAATTCGCGTCGCCATCAACGGCTTCGGCCGGATCGGCCGCGCCGCGTTCAGGATAGCGCTCACGAAGAAAAATATAGAGATCGTCGCATTGAACGACCTTACCGACGCGAAGACGCTCGCGCATCTTTTGAAATATGATTCGGTCTTCCGGACGTATCCTCGGGACGTCGCGGCAGCGAAGAATGCCATCAAGGTTGACGGGCGGAAGGTTCCTGTCTTCGCGATCTCAGATCCTCTGAAACTTCCGTGGAAGCGGCTTCGTATCGACGTCGTGATCGAGTGTACGGGGCGTTTCGTCGACGAGAAGTCAGCGGGCGCCCATCTGAAGGCTGGGGCGAAGAAAGTTATTATCTCGGCCCCGGGCAAGGGCGACGGCGTTGCGACGTATTTGCTGGGCGTGAGCCAGGGTGCTTCGACAGACGCGATTGTCTCGAATGCGTCATGTACGACGAACTGTATCGCTCCGGTGGCGCAGATCATCGAACAGAGGTTCGG
>JBBTUM010000123.1:0-1400 GCA_038063795.1 Patescibacteria group bacterium
CCTCGCGCGCGCTTGATGTCGGACTCGGCGGCGGCCTCATACCGATGGATCTGCACGCGGCAGGCGTCGCGACCGATATCGTCGAGATCGAGCCGAAGATGGTCATGGTCGCTGAAGAATATTTTAATTTTCAGCCCGCCTTGTTTGACATCATTTTCGAGGACGGGCGATATTTTATCCAGCATACTGACCGGACGTACGATATCATCGTTCTCGACGCATACGGTGCCGAGCAGCTGCCGGAGCACCTCCTGACCCGCGAGTCGTTTCAGGCGTTCAAAGACAGGCTGAATCCCGGAGGGATCCTCGCACTCAACATCATCGGCGCGGTGCCGTCGCCCTTCATCAAATCCATGCAGAGAACACTGGACGAGCTGTTCCCCGATTCGCTGGTTCTTGCCAATTGCGACACGAACTGGTCGATCGTGCTTTTTTTCATGAGCGACGAACTACCTGACGACATGAACGCTGCTATCGCGTCGCGGTGCGATTCGGACGAGTGCGCCAGGCACTATTGGAATATTTTGAAAAATGAGCAGGTCCGTATCGACGTCGATGCTACGGCTCTGGTCCTGACCGACGAACACACCCCTGTCTACTACTGGCGGGCAGCGGCAAGCAGAGATTTCCGGCAATGGGTGTGGGAGTATCTGGGGCCGAAGGTACTTCTCGAATGAGGAGGGATATGCGCATACGAAAGAGCATCCTACTTGAGAGAACGGCGGTCATTATCCTGGTCACCTCTTGGATTTTTTCCGGTTTTCCGCAGATTTTCAATTTCCCGCCGAAAGTAGAGAAAGCGTTCGCGGCAACGGCGTTTGACGCTGTTTCAGAGAGCAACGCCGGCACTACGGGTGCATCGGTAACATTTTCGTGGACGCACTCACCGGTTAGCACGCCACGCGGTGTTCTCATCTTCGTATTCAACAGGAACGATCCATCCGGCGACGATACTTCAGGTGTCACGTATGGCGGTGTGAACGTGCCCTTGGTTACGGGTGGAGTGGCGCGCGACACAACCGCCTCCACAGAGGGTGGCTCCACCCAAGCGTACTTTCTTGGTTCAGGTATACCAACAGGGAATCAAACCGTGCAGGTGAGCGAAGGAGGAACATTTACGAACGCGTATGCAATCGCTATCACGGTTACTGCTGCCGCTGACACCACGTACGCCGGAGTCGTCCTTGAGCAAGAAAATCAAGCGTTGACAGAGCAAGCCGTCGATGACGGTTCGCCAGGCACCAACAGCGTTCGCTTCGCCGGCGTTCTCCATGGTGGCAACGATGACGGTCCGGCTGGGTCAAACAGCACATCCATCGGGAATATTGATTTCGGCGCCTTCAACGACTCAGCATATCGGGAGACCACCGCCGGGTCGGGCAGTCGTGTGGTCGGCGTTA
>JBBTUM010000124.1:0-4883 GCA_038063795.1 Patescibacteria group bacterium
AAGGAGAGGCTGAATGCTCTTCTTCAGAAGTTCTGGGCACTGCTCGGCTTCTAAAAGCCCTCGTCTGATCTTTAAGGCGAGGGCTCGTATTTTTATAAACTGCTGCGGCCTACCCTTTGTGGCTGCCGGAATGGAGTCGCAACTTGATACGTTTCACGACATCACCGATCTCCCACTCTGATTTGATGAGATAGTCGAGAGCTCCGAGCTTCTTGCCGCGTTCGACGTCTTCCTCCTGTCCGAGATTGGTCAAAAGAATGACGCGCACTTTGCTCCCCCACTCCTTGTGCTCGCGAAGTCGTTTCAAGACCGACAGTCCGTCCATGCGGGGCATCATGACGTCGAGAAGTATCAAGTCCGGCTTCTTGCTGATCGCCGAATCAAGTCCGGCGCGTCCGTCGACCGCCTCATGAACCATGTACCCTTCTCGGCGAAGACGGTTCGCAAGGACATTCAAGATCGAGGGGTCATCCTCGACGATCAATATCTTTTTTTGCGTTGATGTATCGCTCATACTGTCCACTATGAATATAATGCCCTTTGAGGCCCACGTCAATAAGGTCACGAATCAGCCGCCAGTAGGCGCGCCTCGCTACGGCGGGCCGCCGAGCGCATACTTCTGTATCTTCTCGACAACCTCGCTGATGGAAAAATCAGACTTCACGATATAGTCGGTCGCGCCGAGCTTCGTGCTCCGCACGATATCCGATGCCTGCCCGAGATTCGACATGACGATGACGGGGATCTTCTTCAGAAGCCCTTTTTGCCGCATCTCCGTAAGCACTTCCCAGCCGTCCTTGTTCGGCAATATCAGGTCCAGAAGCACCAGGTCTGGCTGTTCGCTTTCGATCTTCCGCATCCCCTCGATGCCGTCGGTTGCCAGGCTCACCTCGAAACCGTGACGCCGCAGTTTGTTGCCGATGACGAGAGAAAGCGCATGTTCATCCTCGATATAGAGTATTTTTTTCTTTACTCCGGACGGCAAAGCGCCCCGCGCCTGATTTTTCCGTATTATGTCCATCTGTCCTGTTGCCATACGTATATACGCTACGCGAGCGTTCGTTCGCCCTTTCGATATCGGCTGCCTTTCAAGGGTAGCGAGAAACTGAACGTACTGCCTTTATTTTCCTCCGAGTCGAACCAGATGCGTCCCCCCGAGGTCTCGACGATCAACTTCGCGATATAGAGTCCGAGCCCAGTGCCCTCGGCCTGCAACTTGAACACGTTATCCGCTCTAAAAAATTTCTGGAAAACGCGGTGCTGCAAACCCTTAGGTACGCCAACCCCTGAGTCCCGCACCGAGACCATGATCTCTGCGGGGCGCTTTTCCAGGCGCACGTGCACTTCGCTCGGTTTTCCGATGCCCGTCGAATACTTGACAGCGTTCGAGACAAGATTCACGACCACCTGACGCATCAGAGCGGGATCGAGTCTGATCTTCGGTATTCGACCCCCTGGCTTCTCGAATATGATCTCGCAGTTCTTTGCCTTTGCAAGGGGCCGATGCTCCGAAACGACGTCTTCGATCAGCCGCAGCATGTCGGTCGGCTCAGGGTTCACCGTGAGACGCTGGTCCTCGAGACGAGAGATGTTGAGCAAGTTCTTCACAAGCTTGATCATACGAATGTTCGACTCAAGCGCCTGCCGCAAGTATTCCTTCTGCTCCTGTGTCAGGACGCCGATCTCGCCCTCATAAAGCTCTTCGATATACCATCTGATGGCAGTAAGCGGCGTTCGGAGCTGGTGCGACGCCATCGAGACGAACTCGGTCTTCAGCTTGTCCGTCTCTCCCGCGTTCGTGACGTCCTCGAAGAGCAGGACACAGCCGTCCGGCGAGATATGGCCCTGAACGGATACGACTCCGGCACCGCGCACTCCGTCGACATCGAAAACGTGTTCGCTAATTCCTCGTCTTCGCGAGAGGCATTTCTTCGTTATGAATGAAGCGAAAGACGGTGAATGACGCATGAGTGCCCTGATGTCGACTCCGATCGCGCGCTTTACCGATACGTCGCTGCTCAAAAGATCGAGTGCTTGCTGATTGACACTCATGATGGTTCCGCGCGAGTTGATCGCAGCGACGGCGTCATCGACAGTATGCAAAGCCGCGGCAAAGAGATTTTGCAGCGCCTTCGTTCCTGAGTTTATACGTGTCGCCGTGCTCATGTACGTGGGTCATTATACCCAGAAATACGAAAAAACGACAGGGAACCGTTCACGGTGTGAAGGCCCGCGATAGCTACCGCAGCCACGGATACTTCTTCACCAAAGCCGTCCGCGACCAGGGCGTGCCAAAGCCGAGGTGGTCCCCGGCGTTCATTGCGCCAAGGGCAAGAAAGGTAAAAAGATAGACGATATGCTCGTCCACGATCGGATTGTGTTCCGGCGGAACCACGGCGCTCCAGAGAAGAAGCGAAAGGAGCGCACCACTGTAGCTCGCTATCTTCATGCCGATACCAAGAATGAACGCGATGCCGATACCCAGAAGCCCCAGCATGAAGAGCCAGTCTACCATGGGGCTGCCGGCAATCATCTGGTGGATGGGCGCGAACACTCCTTTGGAGGCGAACTTCAGAAATCCGTACGTCGGCGAAACTCCGTCAAGCCAGGTCTTGCCGGGCTCGGTCGTAAAGCCAAGACCAAATACCTTGTCCAGGAAGGCCCCGAGGAAAATCCAGCCGAGCGTAATACGGGCGAAGGCTAAAAAATATTTGTCCATAGAAACTGGATAATTCTAATCACCATGGCGTTGCCGGCGGGTTACAGTTGGTGCTACCTCCGCGACTTAGCCTGTAACCACCAGTGTGTATCTCGGTTACCGAGCCTTTAACACAGGTCACATTGATCCAGTAACATGCTTCATCTCCACCGCTGTCGTCGCCAAGCAGCTTGGGTTGCGCCCCCGTCCAGTTGCATCGCATACCAAAACTCCCCGAAACGTCATCTAGTGAGGGAGAGAATAACGGATTGATAATCGACCCTGGACTGATAGCATATGCCACATACATCACTGAAATTATCATAAAACCGATTACGAGCCCGACGAAAGAATGCTGAATGATATTTTTTACCATATGAATATCGGTTTCTTCATGGTCTACCAATTTGTTCCCAGACATGGTACGGCACCAGGCCCCCAATTCTGAGCCATCTGCCCTAACTCAAGCGACACGATATGCCCATTCTCACAGCGAAAATTAATGCACGCACTGAGAGTATAGTCAGGGTCGTTATCACAGCCCATACGTACACACTGAACACCGGTCCAAGTACACGGTACTTGTCCTTCCGTAATCGTCACGTCAGTCGGGGGTGGAAATGCCGGTGCGACAACACTTCCCGGGGGAATCTGCGCACGGACGATAACGACCATGGTCATGATTAACAAAAAACCGACTATATATGCTAGTGCGCTCTTCAAGTGGACTTTCAGCCGATCAATCATATTACCAATCCGTTCCGCAGTCACTACTACAATTTATGCTGTTAGAAGTACTCACGTTCCCAGTATGCATCGCAGTGACTTTGCCGTTCGCGCAGGTTACTCTCATACCAACGCAGCCATTGTCTGAACCTCCATTACATGCTAATTTCTTCAGCTGCTCCCCGGTCCAGTTGCATTCGATGCCAAATTTCGGCGTCACGTCCTCATCTTGCGGTCCGAAAAAAGGCTGCTCCAGAGCCCCCGGCGCTACTGCTCGGACAAACACAAAACCGCCAAAAGCAAGCAGAATGCCGGCGCCCAAGCTCATACCCGCAATGAATTTTTTAAACGCGCTGTTCATGACTTTGAACTCATTATAACAAATCTAAACCCCTGGTGCCACCTCGCCCCGTGTCTCAGCCTTGTGTGCGTTCTTCATGTGTTTTGATACCTCGACCGCAAGCCGGAAAAGGATGATCGCTACGACGTACAGCGACAGGAGCAGCCGTGGCGGCGGGAATCCCTTCAGCGTCCTGAAATATGCAATCCAGATATCCTGCTCGATGATAGCCGCGCGGATCGCGAGAAAAAGCCACGCGACGTAGCCCCACCTGAGCGCCATCCGCCACCGGTGAGGACCCATCTTCCGCATCATCGAGTCGCGTGAGACGAAGGCCATGAAGGTAAAAAACGCCATGGAGATAAGTCCCAGTATAAAATCCACGGTCCAAAAATTCCTAAAGAAACCGAAAAAGTATCGGTCAGGATCGACAACCAGTAACGACAGCGAGTACGCGAGCGCGAGCCAGAAACCCATGAGCCCCAAATACTTCCGAAGTCCTATCTTGCTGTCAAGAAAATCCCAATAATAACAAAATCCGCTCAACGCGAACGAAAAACCGATCAAAAGCGCGGCGGCGGCTGCCGTTACCTTACTGATGGTCACAAATGTTATAGAACCGTCTATAAGGTACATGGCCCAGAGCAATGCGACATAGAGATAAAAGGTCAGTCGTAAGGTCTTTCGCCACATTACCCCTTTGTATGACGCCTCGAATATGCTCGTGCTCGCTTTCGGCTGCTCCATAGTCATTTAGTATAGCACGACTCGGAGTGGTTCGCAGAGCGGACAAAAACCAGAACTTCGACGTTCCCTTTTTATGCAGCATTCAGTATACTTATGGCCATGAGCCTCAGCTTACACCACTATCGTAAAAAAAGGCGCGTCCATCACACCGTACTCGGCACCATGCTCCTCGTCGCCGGCCTCAGCGTATCAGGCATCTTCATCATTCTCATGCAGGTCAAGGGCGCGAGCAGCACGCTCTTTTCCTTCACCATCAACGATCCGAGCGCGGCCTCTCCAGTGACCAGCCAGCCTCCCACGGCCATAACGATCCCCGGCGCTTCTTACCCGGTCGCCTATCGTGCCCAGGAAGGCACACCAAGCGGACCCGCA
>JBBTUM010000125.1:0-7328 GCA_038063795.1 Patescibacteria group bacterium
ACCGCGCGCAAGACCTGTTACGATGATGACGTCAGTAGCGTTCTCCTTGTCCCAGACGTTCTTTCCGATGCCGTAGGTCACGCCGACGGTCATACCGTCTGCGCTCTTCGCGCCGCGAGCAGCCGCGGTCGAGAGCGAGTCGACGTCTTTCTCTGCGCCGTAGACAGTGATGTGCCCAGCGAGCGCGATGCATCGGCCAACGTCAAACGCAAGCCGCTCGATGCGCTTCGTGTATTTCGCGTCAGCGGCCGAGCCCATGACGCCTATCTGTAATTTCCTTTTTTTCATAACGAAGTCGTTTCTGAGTTGCACTGTATCATTTTTGTCTGGAGCAATCAATGCGGCCTCGTTTCTCAGCGCTAGTTTTGCATGAAGCTTGACAGTCTGCGGAGCGCGCGGTACATTCGTTGTATACCTTGAAAAGTCCAATCCCGATAGCGAGGTCCTCTCGGTTTCCGAGAGGGTTGGGCCTTGCTTGCTCCGATGTAGTTTTGAGCCGGGAGGCTTCTGCGTGAGTGGAAGCCCGGATTCCTCCGTAATCATAGGATAGTCAATTCCGATCCTGCCGTCCCTCGAGAGAGGGCGGCTACGATGTCCGAGTTGATGAGATGCCCCGCCTGTGCGGGGCGAAAAAGGGTGGTACCGCGTAGAGGTAAAGACTCTTCGTCCCTTTGCATAATCACTGATTATGCCTGTGGATGAGGAGTTTTTTGATTGCAAAAAACCTCTCGCGTAGAGAGCCGCACGCTGTATTTTTCACAGGAGGAGAAAAATGTTCATTACAAAACGCACACCGCCACTCACCGTGGCAACGGAGCTTGCGGCAGCGGGTTTCGTCCAGTCGTTGTCGGAAGCTCTCCGACAGGATGTCGAGAACCATCTCAACGAAGGACAGGTCATCTACTCAACCATCGAGAACGGGAACTTCGTGGGTATGAGCATCTTTAGGACGATGGGGGCCAATGACGACATTCTCTATCTCTGCGGTACGATATTTATGCCAGAGGCGCAGCAACGAGGTTTCGCCTCACAGGTCATCCGGCTCGCACAAAGCGAGCTCGGAAGCCAGTATCTCGCGCTTCGTACGCAATCGCCCCGCATGTGGCGCGTGGGACAGAGGCTGTGCCGCGAATGGTATCCAGATCCGCATCGCGAGATACCACCCCTGATCCGCGGCATCGGGAAGCTTGTCGGAGCGGAGATCGGCTCGGAGTTCCCCGTGACTGCGGGGTATTATGGCGGTCCATTGTACGGCGCAAAACCGCTGCACCAAGATCCGAAACTGCAGGCGTGGTGGGATCGCGTGTGTTCCTTCGAGCGGGGGGACGCTGTTCTGTGTGTCGGTTCGTTCTAGATAACGCTGCGGGGACGGGGATATCCATCTTCGTCTCCGCAGCGTCACCCAATTCAACGAGTAAGAAAAACACGTATGATCATTCACTCAAACTGTGAACACAACAAAGCGTTTTTGACCATCGTCTGCTGCATGCACGGCGATGAACGATTCGGACTCGAAGTGTTCGCCTATTACCAAAAAAAGCTGAAAGCATTTCCAAATCTGAAGCTTATCCTTGCGAATACGCAAGCGGTACAAGCACGTAAGCGCTTCATCGATCACGACTTGAATCGGGTTTTTTTCAAGCATCCGCGGAACTCGTATGAGGGGGCTCTGGCGCGGGAGCTCCGAGCAGCGATTCGGGGCACGAGATATCTGCTGGATATTCATACAACGACCTCGTCGATCACCATGACGCCCATCGTCAGATCGTTGGCTCCTTCCATTCGCAGGATCATGAACGTGACATCTTCGCGGGAGATCGTGTACATGGGGCGCATCTATGCGCGGGACTCCCTTATCGGACAACTGGATTGCGGGGCATCGCTGGAATTTAATGAGCGTTATGCGCGCACCAACGCGGCCCGCGCTGAACTCCGTTCGATCGTCGACGGTCTCTATGCCGGAACGCGTCGGTCTCCGTTCCTGCGCCACGTTTTTTATATCGATTCCTCGATATCGAAGCTGCAGGCACTGCCCAAGGGAGCGAGAAATTTTGTGTTCATGCGGAGATTCAAGACATATCCATTTCTCCTGCACGAGCGTGCGTATATCGACATCCATGGTTTTAGCGCTTCTCGCGCAGAATGGATCAGGCTCTGACGCCGTTGCCAAGCCACGCAGTCAGTGTGCTATACTGGGGGCGTGAATATGCCGATCGTAGATAGTACGCGGAGGAATAACATAGGGCTGTTTTTTTGTGGAGTAGTATTCATTATCGCGATCGTTCTCTATCTGTGGGATCTTAACTCGCTGCCGCTCGTTGACTACGACGAGGCGACGTACGCGCAGGTCTCCGACCATACGCTGGATTCGGGAGACGTCCTGACGCTCCGTCGCTACGGACAGCCATGGTTCGAGAAACCGCCCCTGTACTTCTGGATGACGGGTGCCACGACAAGTATCTTTGGGAGACACGAGTACGCATACCGGCTGCCGTCCGTCGTCATGGCGATCTTCGCACTCGTTTTTCTCTGGCTCATCGTACAACGTCTGTCCGGCGACGCGCTCTGCGCATCGCTCGCGACGCTCGTCCTTCTTTCCTGGCCGTTCTACTATCTTGCTGCGCGGCAGGCCCGACTCGATATTCCCGTGATCGCGATGATACTCGCGTCGCTGGCCGCGCTCGTCTATGGCTGGCGGAAGCAGCAATGGCTCATCGCCGTCGTGCCCGCGATTGCTCTCGGCTTCATGCTGAAGAGCTTCATAGCACTTCTCGCGCTGCCCGTCCTCGCGGTATTCAGCATCGTGTACGGGGAATGGCGATGGCTTCGAAGCAGATTCCTCTGGTATGGTGTCGCGCTTGCACTTCTGATAGCGGTCCCCTGGCATGCTTATCAGATAGCGCAGTGGGGGAGTGAATTCGTCAGCAGCTATTTTGGTTACCATATATTTGAGCGTGCGACCGGTGGGATCGGACAGAGCGCTGGTTTCCAGCTGTTTGCGTACATACGTCAGCTGTGGCACTATGGCCAGCCGTGGGTGGTCATGACGCTCGGCGCGGCCATTGCCTATACGACGCTTCGCGTGCTCCGGAAACAGCCGACCGACCGCGATCGTCTGCTCGAGGCAGCGTTCCTGACGACATTCGGGATAGTACTGCTTTTCGGTCTTGCGCGGACGAGAATTTTGACCTACCTCCTGCCTGCGTTCCCTTTTGCCGCGATCGTCATCGCCTCAGCTACTGCGGCGCTCATGCGTGCTTTCAGGAATCGCATCGTACTGTTGACGCTTACGGTACTGTTCATCGCCGGCTTTGGATATTCTGCAGCGCTTGGGTCCGGATCAGATCCTCGGATCATGTCCAGCATGTACTCCGAGTGGGTACCGACGCAAAAGGCGATCGGCGAGATCGTGCGCGACAGCGTGATGCCGGGATCACATTTCTATGTCATGGAGTGGCCAATGCATGAGACGCTCCGCTACTACAGCGACACAGAACTCGAGTTCGTCGGCTTTCCTCCGCCCGACGGTTTTGTCCTTCGCGCACCGTGGTTCCTCATGCTCACGAACCTCCATATTCCGCTTTTTATGGATTCGAATGGTACTGTTCGCGAGGAGTACAAGCATATTGAGATACGATATGCGTCCGAGGGCGGACAGGTGTTTCTGTTCTATGGCGCAGAGGACATCACGTTCTGAGCATCGCAACACAAATGGAAAAGCGGCCCGCTCAGTTCGCACAGTGGTCTGTGTCGAGTGAACGAGCCGCTTCTCTGTTTGTGTCCTTCTTGAAAGTTTTCGTACTTGCTGGATTAGACGCCAGCAGCCCAGTCATTCGGATCTGACGACGATTCCGTCCGGTCCTCCGTAACCGGTACCGTTAGCTCGGAAGCTGCGATCGGCGCCTCAGTCGGGAGCGGGATCATGGCCTCGGCCGCGGTCGGGGCGCCCAGCGCCGGATACTGTTCCGGGAACAGCATGCGGTGCAGGATCCTGACCCGATCCTTGATGTCGATTTCCTTTTCCCGAAGCTCTTCATCCAGCTGGTCGGGGTCTGGACTCGCCTCGGCGAGGTAGGCGTTCAGATCGAAGCCGGTGACCTCGGGATCGAGGGCGGCCTCGATGACGTCTCCCGTCGAGTACGACAGGTTGCGGTGGTCGATGATCGCCTTGAAGGCATCCGGGTAGGAGTAGCCGGCCTTGACCAGGATCTTCGCCACGTCGATGAAGTTCTCGTCCTCGAGGCGCGAATACTCCTCTTCGTACGAGAGCGCCATCATGACGTCGCCGCCTGCAGCACGCACCACGCATACCGCGTCCTCGAACTCCAGGTCGTGCTCCCGCAGGTCGCTGTAGATGTCGCTCTCCGTGAGATCGATCTCGCAGGCTTTCACGAGGGAGCCGATCTCTTCGGGTGACAGCCGCTCCGGCAGAGCATCGAGGAGCTCGCCGAAGTTTAGGTCGGTCTTGTCGTAGAGGGTCGCGACGACCTCTTCAGGCGTGCACCCGTCGTTCAGGAATGGTCCGACGAAATCGATGGTCTCACCCTCCACATCGATCTCCCTCGGGTTCACCGCGTCCATGATGCGCTCCATGCGCTGGCGGGCCGGCAGCCCCTCCACGGTCGGCAGCAGGGACGCGACCCACTCCTCGGCGGTCGGCGTCATGAAGCTGTTCAGGGTCGCGGCGATCTCCTTGGTATCGCGCTTTCCGGTGCTCATGAGGTAGGCGGCCAGATCTGCCGCAGTGAATTCGCAGTCGTTCACGCAAGCCGTGAATGCTTCATCCTCGTCGAGGTCTTCACCGGCTGTTTTGAACGCCGCGGTCATGCAGGCGACGGGGTTGTCTCCTGAATCACGGCGCTCATCGAGCGTCCGAGTGAAAATCTCGATCGGCTCCTCTTCCTCGACTTCCTCTTCCTCTTCTTCTTCCTCTTCGGGATCCGGCGGTTCGGACTGATCGCCCGAACCCGGCGCAGCGTGAGGCTGCGAGTACTGCCTGTCGTCATCCGACATGCGTGTCACCTCCGTTGTGTTTGTCCGGCTGTCCGGACGTTCGAGAAAAAAAATTGACGATGAACGGTTTTCCGGACAAAAAAGCGCCCGAAAGCAGACCGACAACCATAACGGATATCGGGTAAAAAATCAAGTTCACATATCTTCGTGCGGTTCCTGTTGCTCACATGGAGCGACTCCGCAGAAGGGACTGCGTAGTTCTCCTTTGGTAACTTTTCTGTGGATGAGTTATGAGACGTCTTGGATTGGTGCTTGCTTTTTTAAGGCTCATCCCATAGGATGGAACGTCGCTCATTTGCTCATTGAAATCAACGACCTGCATTGGAGACCCAGCGGTGAGTAATTCACAGAGAAACGTTCGTTGTTCGAAGTGTGGGAAAAAAAAGAAAGAGTGCAAAGGGCACTTCCGTGGGTGGGCATTGATCGGTTGGCGTTTACCGCTCTTCATCTTGATCGTTGTCGGCCTTGGATTCATGGCTCATGCCTACTTTCAAGAGGGGAAGGCAAACGATACTCTCGAGGTGTACTTCGGATCACGACCGCCGGAATCGTGGTGGCTCACGACGCCAAACTTCGTCCGCGAGTTAGGATCTCCGGACGCCTTCATGAGTCGAGCGCGGTCGATCACGGAGAGGATCGATGCAGCATTGGATCACACAAAGCCGTTATCTCCTCTTATCGATCAGATCGCTAAGGAGTTTCCGCAGTTTTATGTCAGCGTCTTCACAAACGGCATGTCTCAAACCATCATTCCGGCATATACTCAATCTGATGTTAGGCCGTTCGAAGTATGCTTTGTGCCGCGACTCCAGATGCGGGGGCTGCCTGCGCTGCTGTACTATAAAGCGGAATGGCGTGCCCTCATGATCGCTGCGGTCGATTGGCCTGAGCAGGTGTTCCCTGCGCTTACGATTCACGAGCTTGGTCACGCGCTATATCATCGTCAAGGACGACCATCTGCTACAGCACCGCCGACTTCAGATAGCTACATCGAAGAAGAGATCACAATGCATGAACTCGAATCGCTTGTTCTCAACTCTTACTCTGATGGCGGCTACTTTCAGACCATCGATGAACTGCTCAGGAAATACCGCATTTCCGACACCCGCGATCTTGACCGACTGTCAACCTCGGAAAACTTCCTCAGCCTGGACAAGGCTCTCCGTGCGGATCAGACAAGCGTTGCAGTCGCAAGTATTTTGGCTGCGCAGCACGAGCTAGCGGTCGGGATGCGCTTTATCGACGCGACAGAAGAGGATCACGCGCGTCGTCTTCAGAAAAAGATAGCGCTCTATCGACACTTGCGTTTCGGCCGCTAACAAGCTATGGCCATGAGCAGTCACTGTTGGGTGGGCAGTGACTGCTTTTTTATTATTGTAGATGATAAAAATTGCTGTGAATGTAAAAAGCTTTTTCTAACCTCTACTGGGCAGAGTCACACGCATCGCCTTTTCTCAAAGTCAGTCACTATGCTATACTTATTCATGAAAAGAGGCTAATGTCAGTCAAAAAAAGCCGTCTCCGAAAGCACGTTAACATAAAAACAGATATCAAAATCGCCTAAGATAAAACTTTAATCAATAAGCCGTCTCTATTCATGGACGGCTGTATAGAGAGGGGACAAGTCGTATGCGAAAAGGGATTTTGATACTCAAGGCACTCGTACGGATGCTGCGGGGTCGTATGTGGCCGCAGATCGAGTATGAGAATTTAAAAAAGTACGGCTTCCGGTGAGGAACGACGCTCCCTAGAAAAGCGAGGCGTTGTTCCTCGCCGGGTCGTGCCGGTAACCTTCGATATCTGCTGCCTCGGTCTCCGCACAATTTCTGACGATAGCCTCCGGGGCTATCACCAGCAATGGTGCTGGATAACGCTCTTTGGGAAACGAGGAGAGGAACATGCTGCAGACAAGGCAAGTGTTAGGGGTCGAGATGATGATCGGCAGGTCTCGCGAGGAGGAGAAGCTGAGGTCGTGGGATATGTCGACGGTCGAGAAAGTTCTGGTGCGCGATGGACACACCCAGGACGAGGCCAAAGCGATGATCGAGGAGTACCGCAAGTACATGGGAGTCGTCATCGCTTTTCCAGGTGAAGCCCATGCCATGTCAACGGCAGTTGACCCCGCGTGGCACGCGCACATCATCGACACGAGGGACTACGCGGCGTTCTGCGAGGAGGTGCATGGAAGGTTCATTCATCATCAGATTTCCGTTGATGGGAATCCTCTGCCCGTCACCGGCACCGTGAAGCGTTTCATCGAGCTGTACGGTGAGGCGGACCCGAAGTGGTGGGGGAGGTCGATTTGCTGCCAGGGG
>JBBTUM010000126.1:0-6339 GCA_038063795.1 Patescibacteria group bacterium
CAGGGTACTCAGAGGGGATGTTATTGTGACGACAATGACCACCCCTGATTATATTGCCGCAATGGAGAAAGCCGCAGCTTTCGTGACCGACGAGGGGGGTATTACGTGCCACGCTGCAATTATTGCCCGAGAGATGGAGAAGCCATGCATCATCGGCACGCAAAACGCAACGCAGGTTCTCAAGGACGGCGACCTTGTCGAGGTGGATGCGGATAGGGGAGTTGTGAGGATTTTGAACAGCGAACCTAAGGACTCATCAGCGAAAAATCAAAATATTTCTTTTCCGCAATCGTCAGGGGATTGGTATAGGTTACTTGCCCGCGAGGGCGTCGATATTACTACCATCTCAGGACTCGACGTTGTTTTTTTCGACCTAACCCGGCGTTTCGGGGGCGACAGGAGCCAGCGTTTCTTTACCTACGTCAACAATACAAATTTTACGCACTATATCGGCGTAGAGCCACGTGAACTTGGTCGTGCAGTATATCGAGAATATTTTCGCAATTCCACGCAAATTAAAATGTACTATCAGGCAGGCTTGCGCTTATTGCAACGCGTGAAGACGCAGTCGAATGCTTGGAGTCGCCGTTTGAGACATAAGCCAGATGCCAAAATACTCCTCCGAGCATTCCTTGTTTTTCGAAAGCAGTTCGAAGAGGTGAACCGTATCTACAGCATTATTTCCTGGCTTGGTATAGAGTCGTGGCAGGCGGATTTTGAAGAAAAACTTAATATCATGATCGCTCGCAATAAACTCGAAAAACGACAAGGCGAGATCGCCCTATCAGTGTATAAGCCATGGAAGAAAACGGCGCTTATCGAAATTCAAGAGAAACTTGCGAGCGGAATGTCACCAAAACAATTAGCTGGAGAATATCAATTTTTGCGTAGTTGGTCGGTCGTTTGGCATAGACCGATAACAGCTGAATGGGTTGCCAGTTTAGGAAAAGCGGAAAAGGACAAAAAATTAAAGACCCTAGAGCTGCAGCGCGTCATGAAGTTGTTAAAGCCCAGTAAGGAGGAGACGAGCTTTTTGTCTCTCGCGCCATACATCGTGTTCTTCAAGGATTGGCGTGATGATGTACGAAGGAGCCACGCATACTTTTGGGTTTTTTTGTTCGAGAAGATCGCAAAAAAATTTGGTGTCCGAGCCGACGATATTGGCTACCTAACGCTTGATGAGATCGAGAGTTCTCTCCGAGGGGGTCAGTTCGATACTGAAAGTATTCAACATAGAAAAGAAAAAGCATGTGCTATTGTAGAGCAGGATGGGAGGGCGCTTGTAGTTGGCGCGCCTTTGCCGAAAGAAGCTGATGAGATAATTTCGGCTGTTAATGCATCACAACAACAGCTTACTGTTCGGGGGACAATTGCTCAGAAAGGATTTGCTCGCGGTGTCGTGCGGGTTGTACGGAGCTACCATGATATCAAGCATGTTCACGAGGGGGATATATTAGTCGCGAATACTACTCACCCCAATTATCTTCCCGCGATGCAGAAAGCGGCCGCGTTTGTCACGAATGAAGGTGGTGCTATTAGCCACGCAGCGATTGTGGCCAGGGAAATGAAAAAACCATGCATTGTAGGGACCGGAAATGCGACGCAGGTATTGAAGGACGGAATTTTGGTGGAGGTGGATGCGGATAAGGGGGTTGTGAGAATTCTCGATAGAAAGTAAATTGATACTCATGAGTCTATCTCCCGAACATGAATTGCGGCCGGAAACCGAACATTTTACACCCTCGATTCGGTTGGAGTTCTTGCGCCATGATGAGAAAGAGAATGAAGCGACATCTGGCAATCGTGAGGGCGATGAACAGATACGACTTACTCCAAGGGGCAGGGAACACTCGACGGAAATTGGAAAAACAAAAGCTCCCCATCCTGAAGTTGGATTGGTCTATGGTTCACCGCGGGAGCGTTCAACCGAAGCGGCTTTGCGTCAGCTCCTCGCGAATGAGGATGAAATAACGCCCGAAGACTCACTCGAGGGTATACAAGGAAAAATTCGACAATACGTCCCTGTAGGGAAGAAAACGATTGAAACCGATATGCTTGATTTTCGCAGTGGCTCCGGAGAATTTCACAATGCTCTTTATGAGCACTATCTTGGGTCTTCGAAGGATGCACTGGTGTTTCTCCGTGAAAAGAGCGATGAGGTAGTAAAGAAAGCGGGAGATCTGGAATCAACTTCGTATTCTCGTGCCGCGGGAAATATCGCCGAACTACTAAAAAAATACATTGGCGTGTTTCCGCGATGGGAAAAACTTTCGAAAGAAAAACCAGAGGAATACGAGCAGTACAAGAATGAATTGCAACGTTTTTTCGGATCACACCAAACCGTGCTTGAGCCGTTTCTTATGAAGGTGATTGAGAAAACTGAAGGCGCTGAGGCAGTTCAAAAATTTCTCGAAGTGCTACCCAGTAAGAATGGATTCGGGTATGGAGAGGGGTTCAGTGTGAAAATTTCACGGAACAATAATGACGAGTCGCTTGTCGTGGTCACGTATAACGGCATGAATTGGGAGTTGAAACCGGAGTTGGTAGACGAACTTGTAGATGAAAGAGATGCGCTGAATCGTGAAATTCTCAAAGAAAAACATCAGAAGGACCAGTGAATTGGGAAGCTACTGACCCCGTGGGAGAAGGGAAAGTAGTAACAGACGCAACGACTTGTGGCGACGCTTATTTTTTTTGAAAATGATTTAAGTTTTTTCTTGGCTCGGGGACAGGGATTCGAACCCCGATTACCAGGACCAAAACCTGGCGTCCTACCGTTAGACGATCCCCGAATGCACGATGTAGAATACGATAGTATGAATATCGTGCTCTGTCAATTTTTGACCCTATAATCTCGAAGCAATTTATGCTATAGTTCACCCATGACAATTTCGGGTCACATCGAGGAGCTCTATAAGAGGTTGATTGCTATCGATCAGACGGCTCGGCAGGAGACGGGCATGCCCGATACCATCGCCGTAGACGTGATCGCAAGCAAGTTGGCTTTGTTGTATGAGAAAATTCGTACGACGATGGATTACCAGGAGGAGCATCTTTTAAGGCGATTCGCGCTCGAGCGAAATATCAGGCGGAGGATCATTCTCGAAAGCCTGGAGCCAAAGGTTGCCCAATCCATGCTTGAGGAGCTCATCCGAAGCGGGTACCTTCCGAATAAAGCAGTTCCGCAGTCGCTCGCACAAGACATTGAGCCGATCATTGGCAAGTATCAGTACTTGATCGATCTTGTCCATGACGGTGTGCGTGACTCTGGCGAGAGGCGGAAAATACTCGGATGGCTTGCCGGCATCATTGCCTGTGAGATCGATCTTGTGATCGTTCCCGAGTCACGAGTCGATGCGCTGATAGAAACGCTCTATGGCATCGTAAAGAATCGCATCAAATTTCGCGGAGAGAGCGTTTCGATCCGAGAAAAAAATATCCAACTCTACATTACTATCCATAAAGAGTTGGTCCGATCTGACAACGCGATCATCGCCTATCATTTGTTGCATCTATACTTCCCCGAATGGTCACGTGCTGATCGTCAGCTTGTCGAGTACGTCGCGAGCAAAATAACGAGCATTCATCACGGAATTCAACTGCACTTGGAAAATCCCATCCGAGTGAAGATCGCAAAGAGCCTTCGTAAGCACATCGTGGTTTTCAAGATACTCCGGGAGCTTGTCGAGCAACATCGGGAGCATTTGATCGAACTGCTCGCAAATCCTGATTTTTTTGAGTCTGAAGCACGGCATGTCATCGAAAAAAACAATAAGTCAGTCCGGCGGCGGCTTCGTAGAAGTTCCGTAAGGGCCATTCTCTACATTTTTATTACCAAAGTCGCGCTGGCACTGATCTTGGAATATCCCTACGATATGTACATTGTCGGTACGGTCAACTACGTCGCTTTATCGATTAATATCTTGTTTCCACCTTTTCTCATGTTCCTCCTCACTCTGACCGCGCGACTGCCCCGCGCGCAAAACACCAAAGTCATTCTTGATGAGCTCAGGGACATCGTGTATGGCGACCCCGAGACGAATATCATATGCGAACTGAAGGTTCGCAAAAAACAAGGCCCAGTGTATTTTTTCTTCGAATATCTTTTTTATCTCTTACTATATGGATTTATCTTCGGAGTAATCATCTATGTTCTTTCCCTCCTGAATTTCAATTTACTGAGCGGAGGGATATTTATCTTCTTTGTCACAGCAGTGAGCTTTTTTGGCAGCCGCATTCGTCAGATGACGCAGGAGTATTCAGTCGAGGGTCATCGGGAAAATTTCTCCGGTTTTGTCATTACTTTTTTCTCTCTCCCGATCGTCCGTGCAGGCCACTGGCTTTCGGTCAATATGCGGAGGATCAACATTTTCGCTTTCGTCCTTGATTTTATCATCGAAGCGCCCTTCAAGGTCCTTATCGAACTTATCGAGAGTTGGTTCATATTCTTACGTGAGAAGCGAGAGGATACATACAAAACGAATTAAGCGATGCACAAAACAAAAAATGCGATAACAACGATCGGGTCCGTAACCCTCGACATACTGTTCTATACGAAGAACGGTCGCGTCATCGAGAATCCCGGTGATCCTACCTGCCCAGAATATCTAGCGTTCGAGCGGTCGGCAAAGATCAAGGGCGATAGGATATTTTTTATGCCGGGAGGAGGCGCAGCAAATACTGCAGTGACCTTCGCGAGACTTGGACTGAAGCCGGCCCTCATAGGAGCGATCGGTGCTGATACGATCGGACGACAGTGCATCGAGTTCCTCCGTGCAGAAGGCATCGACACGTCGCGAATTCAGAAGGTAGAGCGCTTTCCGACAGGCACATCGTTCATCGTTAACGTCGGCAAGATGAACGATCACGTTCTGTTCATTTATCGCGGCGCAGCACAGGCGCTCTCCTGCAGCAGACAAGCGCTTGCAGCGGCGAAAACGCCGTGGATGTATCTCTCATCGCTTTCAGGCGAGTGGTCGAAGAATTTGAGTGAGATCGCATCGTATATTGAAAAAGGTGCAGATCGAAAATTAGCGTGGAATCCGGGGTCGGAGCAGATCAGCTCGAACTCACCTACCGTGCGGAAGCTTATGAAACGTACTGCGGTCTTTGTCGTCAATGAGGATGAGGCCATCGAACTGCTCCTTCGATCGGGACGCACGGTGCCTCGGTCCAGTCCAGCTGTACTTGCAAAAAAGCTTCACTCGTTCGGTCAGTCCATGACCCTCGTCACTTCGGGGCACAAGGGCGCTCATCTCTATGACGGCCGCACGATGCATTTCCAGCCTGCCAAAGTCGGCAAGACCCTGAATAAGACCGGAGCCGGCGACTCATTCGCATCAGGCTTTGTCGCCGGATTGATACTATTCAAGTCGATACAAAAGGCATTAACGTTGGCAATGTACAATAGTTCATCAGTGGTGACGCATTATGGCGCACAAACAGGTATCCTGAGAAAGCGCGATCTGACTAAAATAAAAATATGACGAACCTGACCAAGCTTCTGACGCCGCAAGCTATCGCTGTCATTGGCGCATCCAAAGACAGGAGTAAGATAGGGAATTCTATCCTTCGAAACATCATTGATGCGGGATACCGCGGTCGCATTATTCCCGTTCATCCTACAGAACGCTCGGTCGAGGGCAAGAAGGCATACCCTTCAGTGATGAACGTCGCGAAGACAATAGATTTCGCCGTCATAGCGGTCCCCGCAGGGATTGTGCCTGACGTTTTGACCGAGTGCGGAAAGAAGAAGATACCTTTCGTTGTCATTATCTCTGCCGGTTTCGCGGAAGCAGGCACGGTTGGTAAGCGGCTAGATGCTCGTATCCGGAACATTGCCGGGAAATTTCATATCCGCATCCTTGGCCCGAACTGTCTCGGGATCATCAATACTGCGCACAGATTGAATGCCTCATTTGCATCGGGATATCCTCTGGAGGGAAACGTTTCGTTCATCTCACAGAGCGGCGCTATGCTCGTCAGTCTTGTAGACTGGTCCCTGCGGCAAGGCATTGGTCTGGGCAAGCTCATAAGCCTCGGAAATGCCTCAGGTATCAAAGATTTTGAAGTACTCGATGCCCTCGCTCGTGATACGGAAACGGCCGCGATCGGCATGTATATCGAAGAGGTGAGCGAACCAAGGAAATTGCTCGAGACCCTTCAAAGATACAGCAAAAAAAAACCGATCATTATTCTTAAGGCAGGAGCATCGGACGCGGGCATCGAAGCCATAGCGTCGCACACGGGTAGTCTCGCAGGGTCGCACGAGGTTATTTCGGCTGCCTTTCACCAAGCAGGCGCGATCCAAGTCCATGACTTAGAGGAGCTTTTTAATAT
>JBBTUM010000127.1:0-5020 GCA_038063795.1 Patescibacteria group bacterium
CGTGCGCATAGAGTTTTTTGTTCGGATTGAACGCGATCGGGTGCCGAACCAACTCGAGGAAGGCAATGTCGCTTTCTGAGTCGCCGATGCCGATCGAATTTTTCAGTGACAGGTTGTGCTTTGCGATAAGGCCCGTAAGGGTCGCTTTTTTATCAGGAGCCTCGCCGACGTGGACCGTACCCGTATAGCGGCCGCGCGCGTTCGGATAGCTGAGTCCTGAGACGATATCAAAATGATAGAAATGGTTAAAAGCCTCGACGACTTCGGACGGAGAATACGATATGACAATGAGTGTATGTGTCTTCCGGAGTTTTTTGATAAGCTCTCGCGTGAACACATACACGCGATGTTTCTGCTCATTGATCATGAGGCGGCTGATGCGCCTGACGTCCGACACATGGGCATTACGAATGTCCCTACCATAAAGCCCGACGATGGTATTGATATAGTCAACGTAGCTGCCCTTGCGATCCAGCCATGCCTCGCGTACTTGCGCTACCTCCTCGTGCGCTGCCTGCGGAAAGATGCCGTGCTTCACAAGCAAAGCATTCAATTCGATCAAAAGGCTGCTCCGGAAGATGGTGCCGTCTATATCAAATATGGCGATTGGTCTCTTTTTCATACCGCAAGTGTAGCGTGCTCCGGCGCCTTTGACAAATACCATAAGTGTAGTAGTCTCAGAGGTCGTTCTTTGTACACCTATGCAGTCCTCCCTTGAGGTGCTCACATGCCGAAGCACGCTGTCAGATTGTATTCGATGGTTGCTGAGGCAGCCATGATGGTTCTCTCCATCAACTCACCGCATTTCAGCGACCTGCTGAACTCTCTCGAGATCGAGATCGAACCGCATGACTGGAACGGCCACCCCGACTCCCTGCCGAAAAACAACAGGGCTATCGTTATCGCATCCGCAGCGTCGGTATGCAGCTGGGATGAACTCGCGCGATCCTGCGCCGAACATGGACACTTTCTCCTCTGCAACGACCGCTATGTCCGCAGCGATGGCTCACTGAACGATAAACTGGAATCCGCATTCAAAACCTGGCTTGGAAAGGAGGGCGCATGAATCGAACGGTCACCATGCTTGCCATGTACAACCTGTCGAACGAGACGGGTGTCCGAATAGGCGCCGCGCGCCTGATCAAATTCATAGAGCAGTTCAACTACCAGGTCACGGTCGAGCGTACGTGGGACGGACAGCCCGCCTCGCTTCCCGAGTCTGACCTCTGCGTCGTACGGCTGTGCCGGATTCAGAAGGACTCACTACGCATTCAGAACGCTCGTCGGTGTGCCGAGCTCGGCCACCTCTGCATCGTCGAGGAAGACGGTGAGCCGCGCGTCGTAGGAGCTAGTGGCTCTCTCAGCAGAAAGGACGAGGAATTCTATACCCAAATCGTCGAGTTCCTCGAGCGGCGGGCCGCGAAGCTCGTCAGGCAGCACAGCGCCTCGTGATCCGAAGCCCCGGTGATGGCAACCGCCATCCCCGGGGCTTTTTCTATATAAAAAACCCGCCCGTCTCGCTTCTCCCGGAAAAGGGATAGCGTAACGGACGGGGTGAAAACACCTCCTTACCCTCGCTGCATGAGAGACGCGAGCATGAACGGCCACACGATGGTCGCGTCTGCCCGGATCTCGCTGAATCGTCCGCGGAGATCCATCTTCCGCCACGAGCTGCCCTCGCTGTACGAGCAGCCGGAGAGGTTGCCATAGTAAAGCGGCGTGGGATCGATCCTGCACCCGTAGAAGAACTGACTGGGACGCAAGCGGAGGTCGAGACGCGCGTTCAGGATCTCGATGAGCGGAGCGACATTCTGCGTGTTATTTCGCGGGACACCGCCGCCTATCGAGAAGATCCCCATACGCTCAGACCCGGTCGCCATGTCCAGAAGCAGCTTCGTGTCGTGCTCCATGTCCATGATGAGCGGTCGCCGCCCCTCGCCGGGATCACGGCGATCCCGCCTCCGGTTCTCAGTATAGACGTCATTCCCTATCTCGGAATCGGCGAACGCGGGGACACAGACCGGAACGTTCCTCTCGAAGGCAGACTTCAGCACTGCGCGCTTGCCAGGAAACTGCTCGGCCAGATAGCGGCCGATCTCCCGGTGAAAAATGCTCGGACTGATCGTCACGGCCCCGTTGAACGAGAGCAACACTTCCCGGACAACGTCCTCGACGTGATCGAAGTTCTCCTCCGGCTCCAACGTGTCGGTGACCCGGTTGATCTTCTCGCTCGCGAGCACCGCGTCGTTGAATCTCGGATCGTACTTGTAGTGCGAGAGGCCGATCCCCTCGACCAGACCGTGCGCCATGAGCGCTCCGGTCGTCGCGATGTACTGCACCATTCCGCGATCGATCATGTCACACATCAGAAGCCCCATCTTCGCGATGGTCATGGCGCCCGAGAGCGTCAGAAATACCGTGCATTGCGGATCCTGGACCATCCGTGACAGGGTTTCGGTCCCGTGCAGGAACGAGTGCGCGAGGCCGCCCATCTGGTCGAGCTCAGCCGCCATGCCACGGATCGTGAAACGGCGTCCGCCTCGACGCTCCTCGACAGTGCGCGCGAGCACCGGCATCACGAACCGTTCGTCGCTGAACACGACATCGGGAAAGTGACCGTCACGCACCTGGCCTGGGCGAACCATGCCGTACTCATTGACAAAGAGGACTCGGCCAGCCTTCGCGTGAAGCGCATCCGCGATGCGTTCAGGATAGGCCCCGACGACGATGGTGTTCACGCCATGGGGCACATCACGGTCATTGACGAATTCATCCGGGGTGACTATCCGAGAACACATCCCCTGGACAACCATTCCCGCCAGACGACGGGCGAGCGCACTATCGCGACTGCCGTCATACACGACAACGGGCTTTGCGAGCCCCGCCGACCACAAGGTCATGGTGTCCGCCGCTTCACCGAGCATGCGTGCGCCGAATGAGCAGCGGCTCATACCGGCGACGATATCGCTCACCGTCTCACATCGCGTGAGGTCGAGCGGCTCCAGAGCTTGCATCTCGGCGCGAACGCCGTGTTTCGGTGTCTCGGTCATGCATACCCTCCTCTGGGTTGTCGAATGTTAAAGGTCGCAAAGAACTGCTCTACCTGAGTGTACACGCCCATTCAAACAAAAAAGCGCAATAGGGTCAATCGCGCTTGCGTAAAACACACCTACACCGGACAGGATGACAATCCTCGTTTTGCGAGATACTTCTGATGGTAGTCCTCTGCTTTGTAGAACGTCTGCGCAGGCTCGATCGCAGTAACGATTGGTTTTGAGAATTTTCCTGAGGCTACGAGCGCCACTTTCAATCGCTCAGCTGCAGCTTTCTGCTCGGGCGAATGGTAGAAAACGACCGACCGGTACTGCGTACCGACATCAGGGCCTTGGCGATTCATCTGAGTCGGGTTGTGATTGCCCCAGTAGGTATTTAATATCTCTTCGAATGAAACAATCGACGGATCAAAGGTCACTTGTGCGACTTCGACATGTCCGGTCTTGTCTGTACAGACGGCCTCGTATGATGGATTCTCCGTCGAACCGCCCATGTAGCCGACCGCCGTTTCCAGGACTCCCTTGACCGGTCGAAATGCCTCCTCCACATGCCAGAAACAGCCAGCACCGAATGTTGCCACCTCACTCTTCCCTTCTGCCTTCTTTGCCATAGTCAGTTTAGTATAGTCGTGGAGAGGGGTCTTTCGCAAGAGACTTGACGAATACCCTGCTTTTTATATACTACGAAGCTGTTGTTCTTTCCGAGTTAACGCTCTACTTTTCCGCCGAAAGGCAGAAGGAGGACCAGCTTGAAGACAACTTGGCTCGAGGCGATGGTCGCACTGGGCACGGACGCGCCCGAGAAGTACCGGACGCTGGCCGATAATCCGGTCGACCCCGAGAAGGAGGAGGTCGTCGGCTACGCGCCCGAGAACATCAGGCCCTACTGGGTCGCGTTCCAGATGCTTCGCGAGAAGGCAACCCCCCTGATGGAGAACCATACGATCATACACATTCGTGCGGTATCGAGGCCTTCCTCGCACCCGGAGGAGCAGTGCCGAGCGATCCTCGATGAGGTGAGCTGGCTCACCGAGCAGGCCACCCAACTGAAGATGCTCTTCTACACCGAGGCCAAGCACGCCCTCGACCTGGGCACGAAGCCTGGTACCTACGACGTGAAGGCGGGCTACGCGATCACGCGCCTGCTGCCAAGACCCGACGATGAGGAGTCGGAGCTTGTGAACATGCTCATGAGGAGCCTTCGCGGCGTCGCGATCATCCGGGGCTAACCCCCAGGACTCTCCGAATAGCCGGGGACTGTACCGCTCACGCGGCACGGTTCCCGGCCTTTTCTTTTTTGTAGATACGAAGCGGCGCCGAGCTGTGCTCGGCGGCGCGTCATCGATATTGAAACTGAAACAGCTACTTCACCAGATAATTCAGGTTCATCTCAACCACTATCTCCTGCTTGCCGGTAGGGATCACTGGAGAGGCCACTGCGCCTCCGCCGCCCTTGCCATCCATGTAGAACTGATCGCCGCCCGGGAGCTGGACGAAGTTCTCCCACCAGCCCACGACACGCTTCAGCCGAACGCCTGCCGCGCTCGCGATGCGGTTCGCGCTCGCGCGCGCCTCGCCGATCGCCTCGATACGCGCCTGCTGCTTCAGCTCGTCGACGTTCTTCACGTCAAAGGTTATTCCGTTAATCTGGTTGACACCTGCCTTCGTCGCCTCCTCGACCACCTTCGTCAGGAGTTCCTGATTCGCGGGCAGATTGGTTATCTTCACGTTCAGGAGCTGATTCGCGCCGTAGCCGACGAGTATCGAACGCTCCGGCACGTAATCATAGACTGGGTGGAGCGAATACGCGTTCGTCTGAATAGCATCCTGAGCGACGCCGGCATTCTGCACCGCTGTCACGACCTTCTGCATCTGCTGGTTCAGCTGATTGATTGCAGACGCGGCCGTTCCGGCACGTTCGATCTGCACGCCCATCGTGATGGTCGCGAGATCAGGCTGATACTCGA
>JBBTUM010000127.1:5030-6686 GCA_038063795.1 Patescibacteria group bacterium
TCCTGTCGCGAATGATCGCTATGATGACGATACTCGCAACAAGCAGCATGCCGACGAGTTTTATGATAAATCGGGGGTCTTTGTGTGACGATACCATTTGAGCGTCCATATGACTCCTTCGATGATTAATAAATAGAGGCTAACAATAAAAAAGTATAAAGGTTTTTTTGCTTAAAAACAAGTAAGGCTATACCAGCGTTTGAGTTACAAACCGCAGCACTTCAGCATTTCTTATGAGTATGGTCCTGTCTGTCGTATACGTCATTCCTTTATTCGGGTTCATCTCAAAACCCAAATATATGCGCTCTATCCCGCGTTTGCGTAGCTCGCGAATTGCAGGCTGCAAATCAGAATCGGAACTTCCAATAACGGCACTCGTTATTTTTTTATCACAGGCGAAGCTCACCATATCTACAGCCATAGCTACGTCAACTCCTTTTTCTTTAAAGGTCTTCACCGGGCGTCCTCGACTATCCATCTCTATGTGCGCTCGAACGCGTCCTGAAATCAAAAACTCAAATCCACTCTTCTCCAAATGCAGCTTGATCAAGCGTTGCCTTTCAATGAGCTCTTTCGATTTTTTTACATTATCGTGATCAATGGATAGCTTACCAGAGTAAAAAATCTTTCTATCAAGCTTAATTCCTTGGAGAGCGCTATCAAAAAGCCCAGCAAAATTATAATTGTCAAAACGCGGTTTCTCCCCAGCTTGACTAACCATAACCTCCTCAATTTTCTTGAAAAAATTCTGCGAATCTACAAACAATATAGCGCTCATATGAGGATCAAAAAACCTCATCGGATCTCCCCTTGCGAGAAGACTGGATGAGGCGTTTATAAATACATAGTAGTTGATTTTGACAATATGTCAAGTAGTTTTTCCACATATCAAAATCATGTTCTCGGCTTCTCAACCGTTTCACTCTCCAGAAGCTCCCTGCCCTCGCCGGTTATCTTCAAGACGTCCTTGTCTATTTTTTTGAATTCGCTCGAGGCCATGTTATACGTATTGACCGTCGTGCCAAGCTGCGTGCCGAGCTTATCGTGGAATTGCTGGTACGCCGCCAAGTGCTTTGAAAGTTTCTCAACGTGCGCGCGGATCTCTTGGGCTGTTTTCTCGATGTGCATCGCACGGAGACCCTGCATGACGGTCTGAAGATATGCGTGAAAGGACGTCGGAGATACGATGATGACACGGTATTTGCCGGCGGCTCTCTGTATCAACGATTCTGTCTCCTCCTGAACAGCGCCGACTTTATTCACCAATAGATCATAATATATCGCCTCGTGTGGGATGAACATAAAGGCGAAGTCCATGGTTCCCTCCTCGGGTCGGATATATTTCGATGTTTCGACGATCCGCTGCTTCAGGTCGGCCACGAACAGCTTCTCCAGCCGTTCACGTTCAGGCTGGTCCTTTGCCTCTGAGAGTCTGTTGTAGTTTTCCAGCGAGAATTTCGAGTCTATCGGGATGATCTTATCCTGTACGAATACGGCCGCATCAACGATCGTTCCATCCTTAAACCCATATTGCATCTGAAAAGTATCCGGCGGCAGAGCGTTTTTGAGCGTTGTCTCCAGATAATACTCGCCCAAGACACCTCGCTGCTTCGGGTTTTTTAGAATGTCTTGCAGGCTTTTTAACTGGTCCGAGAA
>JBBTUM010000128.1:0-1421 GCA_038063795.1 Patescibacteria group bacterium
TCGATCGGAGTCTTGGGTACCTTTGTTGGGATCTTCCTGGGCCTCATGGATTTCCATCCTCGAAACCTGCAAGCGAGAGTGCCGGCTCTGCTCGAAGCACTTAAAACCGCATATAATACCACAATCTTTGGAATGGGCGCGGCATTTATTCTGAAAATCCGAGGGTCTTTTCGGACCGACGAGGATGGCGGAGTTGCCGTCGTCTCCGGTGCAACGATTGATACGCTTGCCGCGCTGCTTGAGCGAGCGAATAAGAGCAATGCGGAGTTCGCGCGGGAGTCCGACGCCCGCCTAAAGAGCATCGAGACCGCTATCGTCGGCGACGGCGAATCCACCATTCATACACAGATCATCAAGATGCGAACCTCGATTGCAGATAAGCAGGAAGAATTAATCAAGGAATTCAAGTCCTTTGCGACACAAATGTCCGAAAACAACAGCAAGGCCTTTATTAAAGCGCTCGAGGAAGTTATTCGGGATTTCAATACCAAGATCACGGAGCAGTTCGGAGATAATTTCACACAGCTGAATCTGGCTGTTGGGCAACTGCTCGAATGGCAGGAAAATTATAAGCAACAGGTTGCGCGAATGGTCGAGCAACTCGATCAAAGTGCTAAGGCTGTGGATTCGGTAAGTGTCTCGATGGGTGTGATTAGTGGAAAGAGTGAGGCCCTGGTCAGCGCAGCGCAAAGCCTGGAGCAAATTCTGCGGGAGCTTAATGAGGTCAAAAAGGAAACCGCCGCTAATTTAAATAGCTTCGCCAATGCCTCGCGCGAGGCTAAGGAGCTTCTCCCTCAGGTCGAAAAATTCCTAAAAGAGGCTTCGCGTGATGTTAGCTTGCAGATGACTCAGATGGTCAACGAGAGCGGTGAAGCTGTCGCTGCGCATGCCGAGGCTATTTCCGAGCAACGTGATCAGCTTAAAGAAATGATGGCGTCCGCCGCGGCGGATGTCAGCATGATCATGAAGACGGCCACCGGTGCAAACCAGAAGCTCTTAGACAACCACGCGGCGGCCATGCAAAACGTCAGCGCGCTTCTTACGCAGTCAGTTGCGGACAGCGGCAAGGCCGTTAAAGCTCAGGGGGAGTCTATTGCCGGTCAGCGCAAGCAGATTGAGGATATGCTGACCAAGTCCAATGGAGATGTCACAAAGATTTGGCAGGCGGTCACGGCGGCCAATACGAAGCTTCTGGACACCCACGCGGGAGCCATGCAGGAGAGATTTAAGGTTTTTGATGAAAGCATGGGCAAAGAAATGAAGAAGGCCCTTGAAACGTTGGGGGGGCAGCTTGCGGCACTTTCAGGTAAGTTTGTGCAGGATTATACGCCCCTGACTGAGAACCTTCGCGAGGTCGTTAAAATCGCCAGAGATCTCAAGAAATGAACCAACTGACCACAGCCGATCCGCCTGCCGAAGAT